>JAPXNP010000163.1:0-5094 GCA_033811955.1 Acidobacteriota bacterium | reverse complement strand
GTGTTGATTTCCCAAAGCGGAGCCGAGTACGACATTGCCGACTCGGGGGCGCCGGTATTCGGAGCCGACGGTGAGATCGCCGGAGTCGTGCTGATATTCCGAGATCAAACCCATGAACGCGAGATCCGGAGAATTAGCGAGCAGGCCAGGGCTTTTGCCGAGAGCATTGTCGAGACGCTACACGAACCGTTGCTGGTTCTGGACGCCGAACTCCGGGTGGTGGCTGCGAATGGGGCTTTTTACAGGCTTTTTCGAGTGGCTCCCGAGGAGACCGTGGGAGTGCCCGTTTATCGGCTTGGGAACGGACAGTGGGATACGCCCGAATTGCGTGACTTGCTGGAGCGCATTCTTCCTGAGAATCATTCGTTCACGGACTATCGGGTGACGCACGAGTTTCCTTCTTTGGGCCGTCGCACCATGCTACTGAACGCCCGAGCTTTATCGCGGGATGAGAAGAAGATGGATCGGATTCTTCTCGCCGTCGAGGACGTCACGGAACGGTTGGAGGCCGAGCGAAAACTAGTTGAGCGGGAGAATCACCTCCGGACCGTCTTGGAGACGGCGCCGGTCGGGATCTACCTCTTAGACGAGGAAGGACGAATCCTAGAGATAAACCCCTGGGGTAGGAAATTATTGGGCCTATCTTCGGAGGCGGACTTCACCGAGCGAAACTTTTTGGAGTTTCTGAGCGTTCCCGACCGGTTGGCGACAAAAAAGGCGTTGGGAGATGTCTTTCGTGGTGAGCTCGGCGAACTGGAGGTTGAGACGGCCTCTGGTGATCGACGGAGACGACTCCAGGTGAGCATGACGTCTTTGTCGGGGGGTAACGCACAGCGAAAGACGTGCGTTTGTGTCGCGGTGGATCTGACGGAGGAAAAAGAAGTCCGAGAACGATTGACCAGGCTGAATCGCACTCTCACCATTTTAACCGATGTCAACCAAATCATCGTTCGCGGGCACGAAGCTCACGAATTGATGCAGGAGGTATGCAAGGTCGCGGTGGAAGAAGGTGGATTCCGGCTGGCATGGGTCGGTGAGGTGAATACGTCTACCGGGAACGTGGAGGTAGCCGCCTTTGCGGGAGGACCCGTTACGTACCTGGAAGATCTCCGGATCAATCGCGCCGATTCGGAGCCCTCATGCGGACCGGTTGCAGCCTGCATCCGGACCGGAAATCCCGTCGTCGTCAACGATATTGCCGGAGACCCTCGGATGCCGCCTTGGCGCGAAGCGAGCTTGAAGGCTGGATTCCACTCGATGATTTCCTTGCCTATTCGAGTCTCTGGAGAGGTTGGAAGTGCGCTGAGCCTGTATGCCGACAAACCGGGCTTCTTCGACGGCGACGAGGTGGGACTGCTGAGGGAACTTTCCTCAGACTTGGCTTTCGCTCTCGAGGCGGTGGAGCAAGCTCGGCGGAGGACGGAGGCCGAGAATTCTTTGCGGGAAAGTGAGGAGCGTTTTCGGACTCTGGCTGAGCTTTCTTTGGTGGGGATCTACCTGATGCGGGCCGACCGGTTTTTTTACGTAAACCAAGCGATGGCCGACCTGTTCGGTTATACACGCGAAGAATTTCTCGGGCGGCTGCGTCCTCTCGATGTCGTGGCGCCGCAAGACCGGGAGCTGGTGCGGGAAAACATGCGCAAGCGGCTTGTCGGTCAGGTCCGATCGGTACGGTACACCTTTCTTGGGCTGCGGAGGGACGGCTTGGTTTTTCACGTCGAAGCCCACGGCATCTCACTGGACTGGAGAGGGGAGCCGGCGGTTTTAGGGACGCTCCTGGACGTGACCGATCGGGTGAAAGCCGAGGAAGACCTGCGGCGGAGCCGCGAGATGTTAAGGATCATTCTGGATACGATTCCAATAAGGGTTTTCTGGAAAGATCGCGAGTCCGTCTACCTGGGTTGTAACCGTTCCTTTGCTCAGGACGCCGGATTGCAGTCGCCGGATGAGGTTGTCGGGAAGACGGATTTCGACATGGATTGGCGGCTGGAAGCAGAGGCCTATCGTTCCGACGATCGCAAAGTGATGGATTCCGGCATGCCTCTTCTCGCATATAACGAAACCCAACGGACGGCAACAGGATTGGTCCGATGGCTTCGCACCAGTAAGGTTCCCCTCCTGGACACGGACGGAAACGTTTCAGGTGTGCTGGGGACCTATGAAGACATTACGGAGCAGAAGTGGGCGGCGGAAGCGTTGCGGGAGAGTGAAGAGCGTTTCCGAGTGGTGACGGAGAATTCTCCGATCGCCGTCATGCTCTACCAGGATCATGGTTGGGTATACGCAAATCCGGCGGCTCAGGAGGTAACGGGCTATTCCTTCGAGGAACTTCAAGGGATGCGGTTCCTGGACCTTGTACACCCTGAGGATCTATCCAAGGCGGAGGACGTGGTCCTTCGGAGGCGGGGGGGAGATAAGAACCTGTTGCGGTACGAGCTGAGGATTCTTACGAAGCAGGGGGAGAAGCGAACCGTTTCGGTATCCTCCGTGGCGGTGCACTGGCGGGGTCTCGAGGCGGAGTTGGTGACCGGGGTCGACATTACCGAGCGGAAGCGACTGCAAGAACAGCTGGTGCAGGCCCAGAAGATGGAGGCCGTGGGCCAGCTCGCTGGGGGGATCGCCCACGACTTCAACAACATGCTGAGCATCATTCTGGGCTATGTGGAGCTGGCGCGAATGAAGATCTCTCCGGACGACTCTCTTTCCAAAGACCTGGAGGAGATCTGGCGAGCGGCCCGTCGGTCGGCGGATCTGACCCGGCAGCTCCTGGGTTTTGCCCGGCGTCAGATCATCTCGCCGCGTCCGGTGGACCTCAATCACGTCGTGGCTGAGAGCGTGAAGATCCTGCTGCGGCGCCTGATTCCCGAGGATATCGCTATCGAGGTAATTCCCGGGGAGAACCTGTGGACGGTGAACCTGGATCCGACGCAGATCGACCAGATCTTGACCAACCTGGCGACCAACGCCCGTGATGCGATCGAGGGAGTAGGTAGGATTACCATCGAAACGCGCAACACTGTCCTCGACCGCTCCTTTGCCGCCAAGCATATGGGGGCAAAGCCGGGCGAGTACGTTGAACTCGTGTTCAGTGACACGGGTTGCGGTATGGACTCGGAAACCCTCAGTCGTTTATTCGAGCCGTTCTTTACGACCAAGGAGCCGGGGAAAGGCACGGGGTTGGGATTATCCACGGTGTACGGCGTCGTCAAGCAGAACGACGGGTACATCGAGGTTTCCAGTGAGCTTGGTCGCGGCACCGTCTTCCACGTGTACTTTCCGCGCTGGCGGGAAGAGGCGGGTGAATCGTTCGATGCGGCGCCCGCGAGCGATTCGGCCCAAAAGGGCTCAGAGACGATCTTGGTGGTGGAGGACGAGAAGCAGATTCTGGATGTTTGCCGTTCTATGCTGGAGGGACAGGGATACCGTGTCCTTACGGCCGAAAGCCCGGGGGAGGCTTTGGAGAAGGTGTCAAACTTGAAGGGAACCCTGGATTTGGTGGCCACCGATGTGATTATGCCGGGCATGAACGGGCGCGAGCTCGTCGAGAAAATCCGGCAACTGCGACCGCAGGTTCGAGTCCTTTTTATGTCGGGCTACACCTCCGACGCCGTGGCCCACCGGGGGATTCTGGACGATGAAGTCGAGTTCATCTCCAAGCCTTTCTCTTTGAAGGAGTTCGTACAAAAAGTCCGCGAAATCCTTAATCGGCCGACGGATTTTTAGGACGACCCGGTCCAGTCTCCGTCTACCCCGCGACGATCGAGAACGGCTCTCGAACGGTCAAGGATTTGCCTGTAATCCCGTCAGTTACTTCCACCGACATGGAATACTTGCCGGCCGGAAGATCCCCCAGTCGAAGTACCTTCAGCAAAACGACCCGCTCACCCGAGACGAAGTCGACGCTTGTGCCGGCGTTATCCTGGATCTGCAACGACGTTCCGTCCTCCCCCTCAATCTGGTAGCGGACCGAGAGTTCCGGCCGCATGGTTTGCCGGTCAAGTCCGGTGCGGTACAGCTGTAGGTAGACTCCCATCTCGCTTCCGGGTCGAAAGATTTTCTCGACGCTGGGGCGGATCCAGAGATCCCCGAGCACAAACATCAAGTCTTCTTTTTCCAGGTCGGGACCCTCAAGCCGACGCACGAAGTCGGCCAAGATCAACGTGCTGGACTTCAAACCCTCGCCGTCGAAACGGGGCAGGATCAAGCCGTGGGTCTGGACGCCCATCTTGTCGGTGGCCAGGTCCTTGCAAACGAGCGTCAGTTTGTACCGTCCCGGATAGGGAAGGACAACGATCTTCTGAAACATCGATTTGCCTTCGACGGTCAGATGAAGCGCCTCGGGCGGGTATGCGCTGGTGATTTCCTGTTCAAACTCCGCCACGATCTCGTTGGAAACTCCCGTGATGATGCCGTAAACGGCCAACTTGGCTTGCTTTCCACCGGTGCCGGGATCGGGCGTAAAGGTGAGGTCTCGGTTACGCCAGGAGATCGTAATGGGTACCAGCGTCTTGCTATCCGAAAGGCGTAAATAATCCGGCCGCACTTGGTACGCCAATTGGTCGTAAAAAACGTTAACCTTCACCACCTCTTGAAGATCCTTGAACCTGATCTCGGGCGGCCTTTGCGCCTTGAACACCCGTTCCATACGCTGGAACGGCCGATCGGCTTCCCGCGGCATGAAGAGGGGATAGAATTCTTGGTCCTGAATGGCCGGATTGAAGTACGGATGATCGGCGCGGGTCGCGGCTCCAATCTCTTCGGCCAAGGTCATGCCGACCCCGCCCACATGAAGGTTGAGGTCCTTCTCCCACTGATTCAGAACCAGTTCGAAGGAGCCGCTGAAGGTCTTGTCGACGAACTCGAGCTCTACCTGCTGCCCGATGCCGTCGATATTACGGTACCGCCAGACCTCGTAAGGATACGTACGGCTTCGACCTCCACCCTCCGAGAGCGTGCGCACCCAAGCACTGCCGGCCGTATACGACTGGATTTCGTCGGGAGGTCCGTGAATGATGTAGATCCGTCCCCGATCAGTACGCCAGCCGTCCATTCCAGAGGTGAAGTGATCATTGGCGTACGCGATTCGGCGGTAAT
>JAPXNP010000162.1:0-5128 GCA_033811955.1 Acidobacteriota bacterium | reverse complement strand
CCGCCTACCAGCAAGGCGAATGGTCCCGCCGGGACCACCGAACCGGCCGGCTCACCCAGCACTGCTCTAGCCTTCGACGGACCGAACCCCCAGCTTCTTGAGGATCGTCATCAGTGGACACCAATTTGTAAATGCGGACTGAAAAAGATTGAGCCCCACGAAAGCCGTAAACAGGTACCACCAGGGGCTTACCCAGTAACCCAGAGCCAAGCTCAGCAGGACGAACAAACCCGCCGCCAGGCGAAGGTAACGTTCGACTGTCATGTTTCCACCTCCTATACTAGATTTTGTATATGCTCATAGATGTATACTGCCCTTACCTCGTTTCACTCCAAGCGCGGCTCTCTGTCGTTCCCTTCCCCGCGACCCCCAGGCCGCAAGTTAGCCGGAAACAGCATGAGCCCGCTTGTTGGCCACGTAGTACAGAATCGGCACCGTCATCCGCGAGAGCAGCAACGAGGCGACTTCACCCGCCATCAGGGACAGGGCCAGCCCTTGAAAGATTGGGTCAAACAGGATCACCGAGGCCCCTACGATGACCGCAGCCGCCGTCAAGAGCATGGGTCGAAAGCGCACCGCTCCCGCGTCCACCACCGCTTCCGCCAACGGCATTCCCTGCCGTAACCGGAGTTCGATAAAGTCCACTAGAATGATGGAGTTGCGGACCACGATGCCGGCCCCGGCGATGAACCCGATCATCGATGTTGCCGTGAAGAAAGCACCGAGTCCCCAGTGGGCCGGAAGAATTCCCACCAAGGAGAAAGGGATGGCCGCCATGATTACCAGAGGAGTGATCAGGTTCTGAAACCAGCCGACCACCAAGATATAGATGAGCACGAGCACTGCCGCGAAGGCGAGTCCCAAGTCTCGGAAGACTTCATACGTGATGTGCCATTCTCCGTCCCACTTCATGGCAAAACGAGACGTATCAAAGGGCTGAGCGGACGTGTACTGAGCCAGTTCGTAGCCTTCGGGGATCTCGATGGATCCAATTCGATCCGTCAACTTGAGAATGGCATAGACGGGGCTCTCCTCTTCACCGGCCACATCCGCCAGGACGTACACCACGGGCTTCAGATTCTTATGGTGGATGCTTTGGTCGGCCACCGTCCGGTTGATCGAAACCAGTTCACCCAAGGGCACCAGATTCGCCGAAGCACCCTCTAAGCGCAGCTGCTCCAGCGCTTCGAGGTCGGAGCGTATCGCTCGAGGCAAGCGCAGTTGGATGGCGACATCCTCCTTCTCGACCGGATCGTGCAGCAGGCCAACGGTCGCCCCGGCCACCGACATCCGCACAACGGCCGCAATCTGCTCGACATCGATACCATTCAACGCAGCCTTTTCGCGATCAATCTCGAAAGCCAACTTCTCCTGCTCCGCTTCCACGGAGGAATCCACATCGACTACGCCGGGCGTGTCACGGAAGATCCTTTCGATCTCTCCGGCCAGGGCAATCTGTCTTTCGTAGTCGGGCCCATACACCTCGGCTACCAACGTTTGCATGACCGGAGGGCCCGGAGGTACTTCCGCCACCTTTACGGCCGCACCGTAACGGGAAGCAATTTCCTGAATGGCGGGTCGGACCGCCTTAGCAATGTCGTGACTCTGGCGATTACGATGCTCCTTCGGCTCCAGGTTGACCTGGATGTCTGCCTCGTGCGGCCGACTACGGAGAAAATAGTGGCGCACCAGACCGTTGAAGTTGTGGGGCGAAGCCGTTCCTACGTAAACCTGAAAGTCGGTTACTTCCGGTATCGTGCGAACGTAACGGGCGATCTCAAGAGTCGCCCGGGCGGTCTCCTCCAAGGTGGTCCCTTCGGGCATATCGACGATGACCTGGAACTCGCTCTTGTTGTCAAAGGGAAGCATCTTCACTTTGACAAGCCTTAATCCCACCATAGCCAGCGAACCCAGGAGGAGCAGAACCACGGCTACCAGGAATCCGATGCGCAGCTGCGGCTTCCGAATCAGCGGGCCCATGACCTTTCGGTATGCTCGCGTGCTGCGGCCTTCCACCTCGTGCGCCTTCCTTCCCTCGGTTCGAGACCCCAACAATCGGTATGCCGCCCAGGGAGTCACCATGAAGGCCACCAACAACGAAAACATCATGGCGGCGGAGGCTCCCACCGGAATGGGCCTCATGTAGGGGCCCATCAGGCCCCGGACGAAAGCCATCGGCAAGATGGCGGCTATGACGGCGAAGGTTGCCAAAACGGTTGGGTTCCCCACTTCGTCGACCGCTTCTACAGCTATGTCCACAAGCGATCGGCCGCGGTTGGAGGGAAACTTATAGTGCCGAACAATGTTCTCCACCACTACGATGGCGTCGTCGACCAGAATGCCGATGGAGAAAATCAGTGCGAACAGGGTCACCCGATTCAACGTGTACCCGGCAAAGTAAAAGACTACAAGAGTGAGAGCTAGCGTCACCGGAATCGCCACCGCCACCACGCCCGACTCCCGCGAACCCAACGTGAGGGAAACGAGGATGGTGACCGAGACGACCGCGAGCAACATGTGAAACAGAAGTTCATCGGACTTTTCCTTGGCCGTCTCACCGTAATTGCGAGTGACGGTGATCTGAACGTCCTGAGGGATGAGGGAACCTCGCAATCCTTCCACCTGGGCGATCACACGATCAGCCACGTCGATGGCGTTCGTTCCCTTGCGCTTTGCCACCGAAATCGTGACTGCCGGCAAGAATTCCGACGACTCTTCCACAGCGTCGGGAGAATCCTTGAGAGCGCGGTTTGAGCCGAGCTGACGGCTGTAATCCGCCGCCGGGCCAAATCCGTACAGAACGTAATTGGTAATCTCCTCGGGACCGTCGTCGATATGGGCAACGTCTCTAAGGTAGACCGGCCGACCTTGGTGAACGGCCACAACAACGGCGGCGACGTCATTCGCATCCTCCAGGAATCCTCCGGTTTCCACCAGGATCTCCCGGTTACTGGACGAGAAACTCCCCGCTTGCAACTGGCGATTGGCTGTCCCAAGCATCTCCGCGATCCTGCCCGGCGACAGGTTCACCGCTTCCAGCTTCCGGGGATCCAACAACACGCGGACCTGTCTGCGCCGACCGCCGATGATTTTCACTTCGGAGACGTCGTCGACCGCCTTGATCCGGTCGTGCACCTGAGCCGCCAAACGGCGCAAGCGAAAGTGGTCGTATTGCGAACCCCATAGCGTCAGGCTCAGGATCGGGACATCATCGATACTGCGAGGCTTGATCAACGGTTGTCCGGCACCCAGGGGTATCAGATCGAAGTTTGCAAACATTTTCTGGTTGAGGCGGACGACGGCCTCCTCCTCGTCCTCCCCCACGTAGAATCTGACAGTCGCCATGGCGAAGCCGGGACTGGAGGTGGAGTAGATGTATTCGACGCCGGGGATCTCCCAGAGCAGTTTCTCCATCGGCTTCGTGACACGCTCCTCGACTTCCCGTGCCGACGCCCCCGGCATCTCTACCAGGATGTCGATCATCGGGACGATGATCTGGGGCTCTTCCTCACGGGGGAGTAGGACCACCGCACCGGCGCCCAGGAGAACGGAAGCGATTACGATCAACGGCGTGAGCCTTGAATCAATGAATGCGTGGGCGAGCCTTCCGGCCAGGCCGACGTCTTTCATACCGGTCTCCTTATCTCTACCCCAGGTGGGCGGACAACCCTGCATTTCCGGAGGAGCTTTCTCCAGAAACCCCACTGTCGCCCATAGGCCGTCCAGCCGCCTCGGAACCAATAATCCGTACGGGTACCCCTTCGCTCAGATCGGCGGGAGGTTCTAGAATCACATGCTCGCCCTCACGCAATCCGGAGAGAACTTCCACCCATCCGTTCCAGCGACGTCCGGTCTGAATCAGCCGAAGTTTTGCACGCTGCTCGCTATCCAGCACTAAGACTTGCTCCAACTGTCCTCTCCGAAGAACGGAAGAAGACTGGATTGCCGGCACAGGCTCTCCCGGCAACAGAAACTTCACCGTGGCGAACTGCCCCGTGTGTAGCCCTTCGGCCGGTGAAATCGCCAATTTGAGGCGGAATGTACGAGTCCCCGGATCGGCTCTTGGAGCGATTTCGCGAACCGTCCCTATGGTCGAGAGATCCCCCAGAGCTTCTACGGACACTTCTGCTTCAGTTCCCGACAGAACGTCATGGATGCGACTCTCGGGAACCGAGGTCCATACTTCATAGGCGGAGGAGTCCTCGAGCGTCAAAAGAGGCTGTCCGGGTACGGCAAGCCGGCCTACCTCGACTTGCTTTTCGGAGACGACACCGGGAAAAGGAGCGATTATCGTGCAGTCGCGCAGGAAGACTTCGGCTTGTGCAACAGCCGCCTCAGCCTGCTCGATTCTCGCCGCCGCCTGCTGTCTTTTGGCGGTTGCAGCCGCGAGGGATTCTTCCGAACGCCGCAGCTGTGCCTCAGCCGACCGGCGCCTCGCCGCCACCTCGTCAAATTCCTGGATGCTAATCGACTTGCGTTCAAAAAGCTCCTCGAATCGGACGTAGGTCGCTTTCGCCAACTCGGCTTGGGCCAAGGCGTCCTCTCGAGCCGATTCAGCGGCTCGGATCGCTCGCTCTACCTCATCCGAGGCGGCTTTCGCTTCGGTCAGAGCCGCCTCGGCCTGAGCCAGTTGCACTCTTGCGGACCGATCATCGAGGCGAACCAACACGTCCCCTTGAGCCACCCGACTCCCTTCCTCGACCGAAATGGAAACCACTTGCGCCATCACCTTGGAAGCCAATGGAGCGACCACTCGCGCCCTCACGGTGCCCGTCAGCTCAAGACCCGACTCCACCGGCACCCGCCGTACGACTTCCACTTGCACGGGAACAGGGCTTCGAGAGGCTTCCGGCTCCTGATCTTCCCCGAGCGATCCGCAAGCAGCCGCCACCGCTACCAGCCCCGTCACCCATACGCCGTTTAACCACCAACGCCTTGTCGTCATGGCATTCCACCTCGTGCGTTGCAGGCCCTCAGTCCAAGAACCAACTAAGATCCCGCAACTCAGCTGCGGCAAGCTGTACTTGGGAGAAACTCACATAGTGCTGGTAAAGTGCTCCAAGTACATTGAGACGGGCTTGCAGAGAGGCCGTCTGAGCCCGAAGAACCTCGGTAATCGTCGTGAGCC
>JAPXNP010000161.1:0-5139 GCA_033811955.1 Acidobacteriota bacterium | reverse complement strand
TCGACAAATATGGCCGTGATCTTCCAGGCTCTCCTCTGAAGAGTTCACGCTCTTTCCAATGCAGTTCGACCTAAGGCAAAGGGATGTTCCGCGACGTTCCAGCCGTCTGGACGACTCGAAGCGCTAGAATGTCCCGGTCGCCCCCTCCGGCTCTCCACTGCCTGATGAGGGGCGTCGATGCGGATTGGCTGTGACAAGTTCCGAGGTGACTATGGCAGAAGAAGTCCTTCTTCGCGTGAACTATACGGTCCCCGTGCACCACGCCGCCCGTTTCGAGCACCTACTTATGAAGCGGGTTCTCCCCATCGCTCACCGCTTGGGCGTTTCGTGCCGAGGCGTGTGGCGGACTGTGGTGGGTGACGCGGGTGAGTACATGGAACTCTGGGCCTTTTCAAACCTGGCGGAGTTTGAGGAGCGTTGGAGACGACTGCTGCAAGACCCCGAGATTCAAGAGATCTTTCAGGAGACGGGCCCGATGGTCCGGCACGAACGCTTCAGCCTTCTGGAACCCTTGCCGGTTCAGGGGCCGAGTGCCGGGGACATTGCCAGAATCTAGAAAGACGACGCAAGCCGGAGCGGTCGTCACACCATTGAGACTGGCTGTTCGTAGGCTCATAGGGTCGGAGCCGGCGGACCCATCTTCTCATCGGGACGGTCGTCGGACCCTGCGGGCCTGGCGACAAGTGGCTCAGTCGGTCGATTCGTCGGCTAAGAATTCCCTCAGCTTGGCAAGGTAGTTACGAATGGCGGCCTGGGCTTCCTCCTGTCCCTCGATGAACTGCAGACCAAGGGTGCATCGTCCCCCTGTTTCTTGAACCTTGCGGACAACCGCACCGATCAAAGCAGGGGTGCCGGTTCCAAGAACGGGGATTTGCAGTTTCACCTCGCAGCCGGGCATACGGCCCACCTCGAGTTCCGAACGGTAGGTCACCCGTGCTCCCGTCTCGCTCAGGTCGTTCACGACACCCTCGACCGACACCTCGTCCTGCGAAATCCTACATGGGATGTGGGTTTCGACCCTCTCGGCCTGCCGCAGCTCATAGTTCTCGATCTGCTTCGGGTACCTAACGAGCATAAGCTGCACAGGCCCGGTGACCTTCTGGAGCAAGCGGGTCCGAAAGCCCCAAACGGATCCCCCAAAAAAGTAGCGTACGGTAATCCCGGCCCCGGGGGTCAGGCCCTTCCGAAACAAAACCGGAGACAGCGCCGCAGGTCTCCGGAGTATTATGAACTGTTCAGGCTCCACGCCTAAGACCCGACTCCGATAGCGATCTTCAATCCCCTCGATTTCCAGCTGCACCTCAGTTCCAAGACTGATAAACCGCGGTGAATGAGGCATAGTTCCTCGCTTTCCGATCCGCCCGCTGAAGCCAAGCAACAGCCTCTCGCCGGGCGCCCACACCTCCCGACGATAGGAATATATCCGTAACGTCCGCCACCTGTCACGGAAACTAGCGAATCTAAGGTACCCGTCGAGAATGACATTCGACCCGGGGCGAATTCAACCTCAGCCGGTTCCGAAACGAAAACGACGGAACAGTTGATCTCCACGCTGATTCCTCATGCACGTCCGCAACTACCCATGAGAGTATCGCCGAAGCTGAAACAAGACTAGCACGGGTAAAGTGCCGTTCGCCCCCGTTTACATCGGGCGTCGGAAGGCGTCGGCATTTCGAGGCGAGGGGTACGCTTTTGGGCCGGCTCGCATGAAAGCGTTACTAAACCGAGAACGAAGTCGCAAAGTGACTACTATGGCTTTCGGACGTTGCGTTATTCTCGAGTTTCATGGCTGTCCTCCGGAACTCCTGGGGAATGAATCGCACTTGCGGCGATCGAGGGCGGAAACCTCCCGCCAAGCCGGAGCCACCCTTTTGGAGCTCTCCAGCCACCTTTTACGCCCCAAGGGGTAACGGTCATCAGTCTGCCAGCCAAATCACGCATTTCCATCCACACCTGATCTGAAGTCGGCTATGCCGTGGTGGACGCCTTCACTTGCGGAACGGCAACGCAGCCGGACAAGGCCGCGGAATCTCCGGCCGAACGGCTGGAGACTGCAATCGGACAGTTGTGTATTGTGGAATGGGGTAATTTCCGACTAGCCGGCGAGAGGGCCGAGTAAGCCTTCGCCTCAGCTTCGTAACCATGAGAGACGTCTACTATGTCGCCGATTCCCGGCATCCGGCGAACACCTTCTTCACGGCTGTGAGGAGATCCGGATCCACCGGCCAACGTCGTTCCACGACCTGCCCATCGTCCGCTCCCTTGCTTATACGGAAAGGCTCTGACTTTGGATGCGGCGTGGCAGAGTTCACAGGAAGACGAATATTTTACCCCGAGCCTCCGGTACACCCCCGCTTGTGCGATACAGGAGAGCCCGCGAAACGTCTTGATCCCGGGAGGAGGGGAAGGCGCCACCGCCCGCGAGGTCCTGAAATGGAGAACGATGGAGAAGGTTGCGATGGTCGACCCTGACCCTGACGTGGGGGAAGTGTGCCAAGCCCATCTACCCGAGCTGCACCGGGGATCTTTCGACGATCCTCGCGTCAGGGTCGTTTTCCGAGATGCAACCGCCTTTCTCCAAGGAGTGAAGGAGCACCCGGATGTCGTGATCAGTGTTCTCACCGATCCCGCTCAAGGAGGCTCGTCCCTCAAGTTGCTAACGAAAGAATACTTCGAACTTTGTCGCTGCGTATTGGAACCCGGGGGCGTCTCTGCAGGGTTTGGTCTTGGCACCTCTCCACGTGCGCAGTGCCCTCGAGCACGAAACCGGCATTTGGACCTTGGATAATCCGCCGGGCCTGCCAAGTCTCGAGAATGCTCCAACCTCCTTCTAAATTCGTGGTTGCGACCGTTTCCGATACTGAGGGTGTATCGCCCAAATCGACCGGGCAAATCGTTCCTCGGTGTCCAGCCGCATGCGCCTGCGAGGTTCCGGCGTCCAGGCGTCGACAGAGGCGGGTTACGCGGATTCCTCCGATCACGCGGTTCAAGACCCCTCCAGGTTCATCCGCACTCCGGCGGGATCCGCATGACTCAAGTTTCGCGGCGAACCGCATCGCCCGAGATTTTCCGGGACCTTGACAAGTTCTCTCTCACACGAGCGATCATGTCGGCAAGTCCGAACCTACTAAGGGGAGACGGCAGGAGGCGTCCGAGAACGGTCCCCCGACGTCTCCTCCGCCGTACTTTCACTGAGGATATCGGAGACCGTCCTCAACAAATCGGACCAAGCAAAGGGTTTACGAAGCAAGGGATCGTTCTCCAGGCGGCTCCGGGCGCGCTCGTTTTCAAGGTCAGGGTAGCCGGAAATGTAGAGAACCTTCAGCTTCGGATCCCGCCGTCGGAGAGCTTCAACCAAACTCGGTCCACTCATGCCGGGCATCACGACGTCGGAGATCAAGAGATCGGGCGACAACGCCTCTCGTTCGACCAGCTCAATCGCTTGCCGCCCCGTAGCCGCGAGCATGACACGATACCCAACCCTCTCCAGCATCTGTCGGGCGACGAGGCGGAGCCCAGGGTCATCCTCCACCAGCAAAACGAGACGATTCTGACCGGAGGGCAGCTTGTCGGAGAGCGCTTCCGAGATTCCCGGTTGTTCGCCTTCGACCTTGGGGAACAGGATGTCGAATCGGCTCCCCTTTCCGAGCTGCGACTGCACTCGAATCTCTCCGCCGAACTGCTTTACGATCCCGTAAACAACGGACAAGCCGAGTCCGGTTCCCTTTCCTTCCCCTTTCGTGGTGAAAAAGGGCTCGAAGATTTGTTCGAGCACAGCATTGTCCATACCGCAGCCGGTGTCGCTTACGGAAACACACACATACTCTTCGGATTGCCCCATACTCTCCCGGTGCACCTTCGGGACTTCCTTCGCCGGAAGAAAAGCCGTTTCGATTCTCAAAACACCCCCCTCCGGCATGGCATCGCGGGCGTTGACGGCAAGGTTGAGAAGCACTTGCTCGAGCTGGAGCGGATCGATCTCCACAGTGAGCCGCTCGGGACTGGTCACCACTTCAAGGTCGATGTTCTCGTCGAGTAAGCGTCGGAGCATCTTCGAAAAGTTCCGGACCAACTCGTTGATCTCGACCACTTGCATTTGGACGGCTTGCTTCCGACTGAAGATCAGAAGCTGACGGGTCAAGGCTGCGGCCCGTTCCGCAGCCTGAAGAATGTTCGTCATCGCTTCCCGGGCCAGACCGGTGTCGGGTAAATGTTGCCGCAGGATCTCTCCCCAGCCGAGAATGATACTCAAAAGGTTATTGAAATCGTGGGCGATGCCCCCTGCGAGACGTCCGAACACCTCCATTTTCTGGGTCTGCCGCAGCTGTGCCTCCAGGGATCGGCGCTCCGCTTCCCGCCGATTGGCGTCTAACTGGGCGTCCAACGTAGGAGCCAGCCGGTCGGCGATTTGTCTGACAATTTCCTGATCGGTCTCGCCGTAGTCTCCATCCTTATCTCCTACGATCACCAAGCCGATAACAGCGTCTTGAAATATCACAGGCGCTATCAATGCCCGCTGCATGGCTGGAAGGCTCTCAGCCGGACGGAACGGTCCCTCGCTACCCACTACGATGCGGCATGAAACCGCCTCTACCCAGAGTCGGTCGCACCGGTCAAGGGCGACTTTCACCGACGGGAGCCGTCGAAAATCCTCCTCCAACCCGCGCGTCAAAACCAGACAGGTCCACTCGTCCGGCGGCTCGGCACAGGCAAGAATCCCTTGCCGACTTCGAGTCTCCTCGAGGACCAACGCGAGAGTTTCGAAAAGAGCCTCTTCACCGGATTCCTGCAAAAAGATCTCGGCTACCCGGTTACGAAGAGCCAGGTGCCATTCCGACTGCCGTAGAGCCTCCTCGATTTCCACCCGGTCGGTCACGTCAACCAGTGCAACCAGCTTTCGGGACGGCTTGCCGGCCTTGTCCTCCCGCACAGTTGCGTGAGCCCGCACCCACAACATGCCTCCGTCGGGTCGGAGAAGGCGGAAGATCGGGGATTCCGTCGGCGTTCCACCGGCTTCCCGGAACAGAGAGGAGAAGGCGATGTCCCAGTCTTGCGGATGTACCAAGTTTTGGAAATCCGTCAAAAGCATTCGATCCGGAATCCCTTCGCTCGGGTCGAGAAGGTGGATCAACTGTGCGG
>JAPXNP010000160.1:0-5139 GCA_033811955.1 Acidobacteriota bacterium | reverse complement strand
CCCGGTATCGGCTCCGATGTCGTGCTGGAGTTCGTAGATCGAACCCAGAGCGGGGAGTACCGCCTTGCACTGACTCCCGACGAAAAGGACGTTCTCCTGCACGTGGACGGCTACGGACTTACTCTTGCCGAGGAAATGGGTTACAGCCGCAAAGAAGACCGACTTAACTTCAGCCCGTGGAATCGCTTCACCTACCGCGGACCGTTTACCTACTACCGTGACCCGTTCGAGCAATATGAGCGCTTCGTAAGCATCCAGCAGCCCCGACAGATCAAGTATGAGGACCTGAAGGAAATCGTTAAGGTCAACTTGACCTATCAGAACCTCCCGTTCCGTTTCCGCCAACACACTCTCAAGTTGAACGACGCACAGGTCATCGTTCCCATCAGCGTCGAGCTGGAGAACCGAGAACTGACGTTCGTCGAGGAAGGCGGAGTACAGCTGGCTCGAGTCGGCGTGTACGGTGTGATCAGCAACATATCGAATCGGGTGATTTTGGAGTTCGACGACGACCTGGTGACGTCTCTCCGACCCGATGAAACCGCCCAAAGGACCACCGGGAAATCCATTTATCAGAAGGCGGTCGTTTTGGACAGCCGAGGTCGCTATAAGCTCACTTTGGTAGTCAAAGACACCAACAGCGGTAAGATCGGCACCTTGACCCAAGCCGTCATTCCTCCCGCGTGGGACGGGAACGGACTTAAAACCAGCAGCCTTATCCTGTCGGATCGTATGTACCAGCTCGAAAAGCTGCCGGAACAGGAGGAGATGTTCGTTCTCGGAGATTTTTACGTCCGCCCGTGTTTACACTGTGTGTTCCAAGCCGAACAGCCGGTGAACCTGTACCTCCAGCTCTATGACGTGAATTTGGATCAAACCACTCAGGAACCTTCCCTTTCCCTGCACTACCGGATTGTGCGCGACGGCGAAATACTGCGCGAATACAACGATCAAGAGGGACGTTCCATTCAGTATTTCTCCCCCCGTCGGGTAGTGCTGGCCGCCGCGTTTCCACTAAAGGATCTCGAGCCGGGGCGCTACGAGCTACAAGTAGAGGTCCGCGACAACTTGAGCGATCAAAATGTGCACCTGTCGGAATCCTTTGAGGTCTCGGATTCTTCCGCCCGTTTTGAAGGGAAGGCGACAGAGTGACTCGACGGACGGTGACGGCAAGGTAATGGTCAGTCACAGGTGGGCCGGCTCAGACCGGTGCCGAGTTCTGGTGGTTCTGGCTCTAACGCTTTCCCCAAGCCTGCAGCAGGTCGGCGCTGTAAACGAAGAGCCAGCATCGGAGAGGAAGTCGACGGAAGACTTCACCTTTCTCGCCGGCCGGGCGGCCACAGCTTTTCAGGAGGGTAAAACGGAGGAGGCGCTTTCCCTGTTTCGGCGGGGGCTGGAGCTCAATCCCGAATGGGAAGAAGGCTGGTGGTACCTGGGGGTGTTGCACTATGAAGCACACCAGTGGAAGGAGGCAGCCAAGGCTTTCCGCGTGGTCACCGACCTGAATCCCGACATGGGGCCAGCCTGGGTGATGGCGGGGGCATGCCAGTACCAGCTTAAGAAGTACTACCGCGCCGCCGACAGTATCGACCGCGGGCTGCAAGCCGGGCTGGGAGGGAACGCCGCTCTCCGCTTTTCCGCCTTCTATCATAAGGCCGTACTGCTTACGCGCATCGAGGAGTACGAAAGAGCGTTCACGATCCTGTATTCCCTGGCTAAACAGCAGCCCACGAACCAAATGGTGGCCGCGGCGATGGGACTCTGCATGCTTCGGATCCCGTTGAGTCCCGGAGAGACGCCCTCGGCCTGGCATCCCATTGTCCTCGAGACAGGGCGGGCCTTTCAGTCGGCCGCGATTCAAGAGGAGGAGCAAGCCCGCCGCAAGCTGGAAAAGCTCCTTGAAGATCACCCCGATTTCCCCAACCTCCACTACGCCTTTGGCCAGTTCCTCGTTTCCCGCGGGGACCCGGGGGCGGTGGAGATGTTTCAACGGGAACTGGAGCTGAATCCCTATCACATACCCGCCCATCTCCAGCTGGCATGGTTCTACTTGAATCGAGGGGATGCGGAAAAAGGGCTCCCCTTCGCCGAGAAGGCCAGACGTCTGGATCCCGACAGCGCCTCCTCCTATTATGTGCTCGGCAGGATCTTTTTGGATCGCGGGCGTATCGACGACGCGATCGAACAACTCGAAGCGGCCCGTGAACGGGCTCCCGAAAGCTCGCAGATCCGCCAGTTCTTGGCACGGGCGTACTTCCGCGGCGGACGCCGGGAGGATGCCCGGCGCGAACTGGCGGAAGTAGACCGTCTCCAACGGATTCTGCAAGAACGGGAGCAGGGGCTGATCCTCAGTGGGATGGGCCAAGATCAGCCGACTCCCTGATCAGATTGATCTTCCGTACGGTGAAACGAACCGGCATTCCCCCGGTTGCGTTCCGCACCCGCCGCCGTCCCAGCCGAGGAGTTCCCGGATCCCGCGAATCCCGCAGGCCGTAAACAGTAGCCGGTACGCCGTCCGCCACGTGTCGTACGCGGCAACTGGGAACCCAATTAGCAAGGGAATCTCCTGCAAACCGTCCGGTCCCGGGGAAGCCGGGAACAAAGAGAAATGCGCGTTCTGCGTGCTCCCACCGATCGTTCCCGGGCGGGCGGTTCTTACTCGTCAAACGCACGCGACTCACCGGCTCCGGCGGACTCTTCGGAGAGCTCCACGCGCTCGGCGGCGGAGTAGCCCTCAAAAAGCAAATAGGTGGGTCAACTTTACGATGAACCCCCTTTCGAGGACTTCGCCTCCCGGCTCCCGCCGTTCGTTGTACACAACGTAAAGATCGCTCAAAGGGTGGTGGATGAAGTTAAACCGAAGATTACTGATGATCTCGTCACTCTGGCTGTTGTACTGAACCAGGGCGTTGAAAAACATCCGGTTGGAAAAAGCGTACACCAGCCGCAGACCCGCCAGGTCGGTGGAGAAATCTCCGCTGGGCAGCTTGACGTCGTTGTATTCCCAGGACAAGGCTGTCGAAAGCCGATAGTTCGGTTTGAGGTTCAGTTCCAGCTCATAACCGTCTCGCTCGCCGTCATAAAACGTGCCACTGTTCAAGCCCGCCTCAAAACTGAGCGGGCGGCTCGGATTGCTGTGGAACGAAAAGGACTTGTCCCGGAAATTATAGTCACCGGCTCGAATGAACTGTCCGTCGCGGATTTCAAAGGGCTCATCGAGTCGTTCAAAATTCTCCTCGACGGCAAAGCTAAGGTTACTGCTGTCCGAAAAGACGATGGAAAAGCGCGGCTCAAGCCGCCTGGTTTCGAGAACGTCGTCGGGGTTGGTGAAGTAGTCGATCTCCACCGACGGATTGAATTCCCGAATCCACGGAATCTTCTCACCGGGTCGCGGAGTCAGCTCCAGTTCGAGGCTTGTTTTGTTAATCGCATCCCTGGCCACGAACCCCAGTTCAGGGTTAAAGTTTTCTCCAATGCGCAGATGGCCTGCGTAGACCTGGATCAGAGGGTCCACCCAGCCGACCTCGAAATTCGTCGCCCCGTCTTCGCCTTCAAGCCCTGGGGTGTCCGTCTTGAGAGCGTACGTATTGATGTCAAGGTACCGGAAAAAGTTGAAATGTAGATCGGCCCCGTACGTGCGGCCCGTATCTCCCCCTTGCGTCTTCTGGGTAAAGATCATGCCTACATCCGAGTAGCTCAGGATGTCTCTCCGCACCCTCGCAACAGCGATCTCAGAGCCGGGAATACCGTGGTTCTCACCGGTACTCATGGCCAACAACCCCAACGAGTATGGGCCGGCCCGTCCGGTCAGACGTCCCCCTCCTTGTACGGGCACCAGAACGTTCGTGTCTTCGTCAGCGAGTTCCTCGATCCCGATACGACGGCTGAAAAACGGCACCAGGTCGGGCCGAGGGTCGTCGCGGCGGCGCCCCCATTCGAACACTCCAGCATTCTCGAGGAAGAATTCGCGCTTTTCCGGGAAATAGAGGCTGAAGCGCGTCAGATTGATTTGCTCTTCATCAGCCTCAACCTGGGAAAAATCAGTGTTCCATGTCAAGTCCAAGGTCATCTGGGACGTCAGTCCATATTTCACGTCGACACCGGCGTCGGGCTCGAAGTCCGTGTCGTCTCCTTCCCGCCGTAAGACCGGCGCAATCACGTAAGGCTTCACCCACAGGTTGCGACCGGGTTGGATGTCACGCAAACCCTCCAATCGACCGCCCATCGACACCCTGCCCAGTCGGTACGGCGGCACGAGCGGCGACCAATAGGAGTCCTCGTACTTCCTTCGCACCCGGCGTTCGAAGTTGATGCCCCAGACCTGTTCCGGTTTGTTGGGAAATCGCAAGGTTCGAAACGGAATGGCCATTTCCAGTTGCCATCCCTTGTCGGTGATCTGAGTCGCGACATGCCAGACGCCGTTCCAATTTGTATTACCCGCGTTGCCGTCGGCCCCGATTTGCATGTCAAAATATCCGGCCCTGGGATTCGTACCAAACAGAAAGGAGTTGCGATCGTCGTCGAACGTGTCAAGGACAACCTGGAACCCGTCGCTGTCCAACGTGTAGAAGTCCCAGGAAATGTCGTTGACGACGATACCCTCCCGGCCGGCGGAATCAAAACAATAGGCTCCAACGTACAAATACTCCGAGTTGTAAAGGATCCGCACTTCCGTTTGTTCCGTGGCGGGCGCTCCCGTCACGGGGAGCTTTTGGATAAAGTCGGTCGCCGGTTCCGCACCCGTCCACGCGGGCTCGTCCAACCATCCGTCCACCTTGATTTCGCCCTCGATGCGCAACGCGTGAACGACTCTCATCTCGGAACCGGGCTGAGTTGACTGGCCCCACAGACATTCCATGGCCGTCTGGAAGCTGCACTGCGACAGGAATAGGAAGATCAGCACACGTTTCCGCTCCGACGTCATAGCCTCACCGTAATCCACACTTTTGCCGGTTCACCTCTACCGGCCCACCTATCAGCAGGACACCAGGACCACACCGCAGGCTGAGAAACATACTCACAATGTGTGACTTCTGCAAGCCCGCCGAGACCTTGCTTCACTTTCCATAACCGTTTTACACGCGGCACCCTTTCCCGCGGTTCCCTGGGAACCGGGGAAGAAGTCTGGGAGAATGGCGC
>JAPXNP010000159.1:0-5147 GCA_033811955.1 Acidobacteriota bacterium | reverse complement strand
TTGAACAGGTTCCAATAGTTGCGGGCCGGAGCACGCCGCAGCACCGTCGCCAGGTGTTCAAAGCTATAAAAGGTTGCCCAGGCTTCCTGGTACGTCCGCCGCAACGAGCCCGGCTCCGGAAAGCCCGGGTAGTGCATGGTCTCGTGCTGGGAGTCGTAGCGATTGAAGTCGGGATCCATCCACTCGCCTCGCTGAAGCATCGCCTGGTGGTCCCGCGAGCCCGGCAAAGGCACGAGAATGAAGAACGAAACCATATCGGGACCCACTTCGTGCATCAATCGCTGAAGGTCCCGCTTAATGGACTCCGGAGTGTCGAAGGGGAACCCGAGAATGTATCCCGTGTGGGTGGCGATCTCCCGCGAGCGGTAGGCCTGGATCAAGTTATGAAAATCCTCGACCTTGTTTTGGCGCTTCCCGACGGCTTGGAGGTTCTCGTCGTTGACACTCTCCATGCCGATGAAAACATTCGAGCATCCCGCCCGACGCGCCTTATCGATAAAGCCCTTGATGTGATACGAGAGGACGTCCACCTGCATCATAAACTCGACCGGGATACCCTCTTCTTCCCGGAGCCGGATGAGCGTGTCGAAGATAGCCTCCCACTGCTTGTTCCGGGCGAAGTTGTCGTCGGTGAAAAAGTAGAAGGAAACCTTGTTCTTTCGCCAGTTGTCCCGAATTGCTTCGGCGATTTCTTCGGGGTTTCGAAACCGCATCTTGCGCCCCTGGACGTTGATGATGGTACAGAAGCTGCAATCGAAGGGGCAACCGCGGCCGCAGTCGATGGTGCCAAAGTTGGAAGCCGCGAATCGCTTTAGTAGGTGTGGCTCCAGCCGGGGGATGGGAGCTTTGGTCAAGTCGGGTTTTTCGAACTCGTAGACGGGACGGGCTTTCCCCGAGAGGACGTCGACCAAAAGCTGGGTCCAAGTTTCTTCCACCTCTCCCCGTACGATCGTCACTCCGAGATCCAGCGCTTCCTGGATTTCGGGAGAGATACCGGGGTTCATGGCGAGTTGACCGCTGACGTGAAAGCCTCCTATCAGAACCGGGATACCGACACGCCGAAACTCGCGGGCGAGATCGAGGGCTCGCGGGTATTGGTGGGTCTGGACTCCTACCAGGCCGACTAAAGTGCGCGTCCCCTTCAAGGCTGCACGGCGGATCTTCCCGGTATTCACCCGCATGACGGTCTCGTCGATCAGATGTACGCGGATGTCGTAACCGTTAAGAGCAGGGTCCGAGCGGGCGGATTCGGTCAGAGCCGCCAGGCAGGCGAGGGTATTGCTGGGAAGAACCCCACGAAAGTAACGGACCACGTAACCTTCGTCGTCGTAACAAGAAGGCTTGATAAGGTATAAATCAACTCGTTCAGGCTTTCGCCCCGAATCCGAATTGCTCATTCTTGGCTCTCTCCAGCGGCCCCTTCCGGTCGTTTGCCGGGGGCCGGTCCGAGGGTTGAGTTTCGATCATTCACTCGGACCCCGGCTGAAACCGGGGAACCAAGTGGTTCATCTCACCGGCCGATTGTCCCAGACTACCGCCGAAACGAAAGCGGAATCCGGTCCCTTACTGCGGCGGAACAACCTCACCGGTAGGCTCATAGCGGACAAATTCGCTCCGGCTGCGCCGTCGCCTTCATCAGCTCGGAACAAGTGCCCGGTGGGCAAACATTCACAATCCTCTTTGCACCATACCCTCCATTCATCTTCAAGTCAATAAAAACCAGCCGGACCGGCGTCTCCTTCATGCGGACAAGCATTGGTTGCCGCTTCTTAGCCTCCTCGCCGGTCGAAAGGAGCATCAGGAGTGATTCCTCCGGCGGAGGCGCCGTTCGATGCGGCTGTCAATCCAGGCATCCCAAAAGGTTTGCACCGAGTCGGTGGGATTACGACCCAGTAAACGCTTTTCCATGAGTTCCGCCGTTCTCCGCCAGTAAACTCTCTCCAGCCAAAGGATAATACAGACCAACAGGAGGAAGATTAAGATGAATCTCATAAACCGATCTGCTCAAACACGGCCGCCGAGGCGCTACCCTGCGATATTAGCATGCCTGCCGATAGTGGCGGGGTTGGCGCAATTTACCACTCCCACCGCCGGGATGGGTTCGGAGCGCTCTGCAGAGATCGCCGGCCGTATCCAGAAGGTGCTCACCGAGAACATTATCCCGTTTTGGTATCCCGAGGTCGTGGATGGCGATCACGGCGGCTATCGTTTACACCACGATCGACAAGGCCGCCGGCTGGAAGACGCGCCCAAGGTGACGGTGACCCAAGCGCGGGTTCTATGGTTCTTTTCACGTTTACTGGAGTCTCCGTACGGACGTCCGGAGTACCGGGAAGCCGCCCGGCACGGCTTTCGGTTCCTGGCTGATCATGTCTGGGATCCGGAGTATGGGGGGTTCTACTGGTCGGTTTCCGCCGACGGAGTCGGCCCGATTCAGGACGGGAAGCATTTGTACGCCCAGGCGTTCGCCCTTTACGGTCTTGCCTGCTACGCCCGTGTTACCGGTGACGGTGAGGCCGTGCGGCTCGCCCAACGGCTGCTCAGCTTGATTGAGGAAAAGGCTCATGATCCCCGGTACGGCGGCTACCGTGAGAATCTGAGTCGTGACTGGAGCGCCGTGACCGGGTCGGAGCCGAGTCCCTTGGGGCCTTCTCCAGATGTCAAGACCATGAATACCCACCTGCACTTGATGGAAGCTCTGACCGAATATCGGAGGTTGCACGACACGCCTTTGGTGCGTGAACGTTTGGCGGAACTGGTCTTGATTGAGAGTAACGCCGTGATCCGCAAGCCGTATTGCCAAGGGACGGACGTTTACCGACCGGACTGGACGCCCGTGCTCGAAGGTTCTGCGGCAATGACTTCGTACGGCCACGACCTGGAGAATGTCTGGCTTCTGATGGAGGCACTCGAGGGACTCGACGTGCCGCAGGCACCCCTGGTCGACTTCTATCGTGCGGTCTGGGAAGCAGCCCTCCGGTGGGGTTATGATCGGGCTCTGGGAGGATTCTGGTACCGGGGTGAGCTCGGGAAACCTGCTTCTGTTCTTACCAAGGAGTGGTGGGTGCAGGCCGAAGCGTTGGTCTCGGCGTTGCGGATGTACCGGGCAACCGGGGAGCAACGATACTTTGAGGTTTTCGAAAAGCTGTGGGAATGGATTGAAACGCGGCAGGTGGACTGGACGTACGGCGAATGGTTTGCCAACATCGAACCCGACGGTTCGGTGCGCGGTGATAAAGCCGGTCCTTGGAAGGGACCCTACCACAACGCACGGGCGATGCTGGAGTGCCTGGAGCTTTTGAAGGAATCCCAGCCTTAGGAAGGGACTGTGTCTTAGGTCCTCGGCTCCGCGAAAGGCCGGAATGTTTCCCTGACGGGAGGAGGAATGCAGTCATGGAGAACGAGGAACCGCCCGAACTTACGCAGCGCATGGTTTGGATCGCCGTCTTCATGACGCCGTTGCTGCTGGGTTCCGTGGCTGAGCTCGCCCTCCGCAGAGAGCCGCCGTCGCGGTTCGTCACGACTGAAATCTTGGCGATCCTCATGCTCGTAGGTTTCGCGATGTTCGGCCTTGGCTTTCGTTTGCCGAACCGGATTGGAAACGCGCCGAAGCCGTCGAAACTTTCCTCGGATCCCGGCGGCTCGGTCCCCTTCGCGGTACGGATCGTTTCCTGGATGCTGTTCGAGGGGATTGCGATTCTTGGCTTTCTTGCGGTTCTAGGCGGAGCGCCGGTTCCCTACTTTTGGTTCTTCGCCGCGCTCTCTTGCATCGGCTTGATCTTGACACGCCCCTAAGAGGAATCTACTGGAAGCTCTTTTGGAGAATCGAGAGCGTTCCTCGGGAAAGCAGCTGGGTCAACAGGCCGGGTTGTCTCGGTGTTTTCCGGATTTTTGGAGCCGGCCGGGGGCGAAGGCCGTTTCTTCGCAGGTATACGCCCGATATGGTTCTTTCTGTGCGATGCTGTTCTTCCTTGCGATACAAGGCTCTTTGCGATAGAAGGCTCTAATTTGTGTTTTCAGGAATTTTGCCGATTTATTTACCGTACAGGAATCGGAGCAAAAGTGATCACCCTTGACACGAGGAGACGAATGTGACGAAGTCCGCAATGGAAGAACGTTTGCAGGCCATTCTCTCTTCCCCCAGCTACCGCCTGGTGGAAGAAGACGCGGAGTTCCTATCTCGAGACGAGCTGCGCCCGGTTCGTATGCAGCTGGAGCTGCTGAAACCGGAGATCTTTTTCAGGGAAAAGAACATTAATTCCACCGTGGTGGTGTTCGGGGGTACGCAGATCGTGGAGAGCGGGCGTGCCCGGAAGCGACTGGAACGGGCCGAGGAAGCGTTGGCGGCATATCCCAATAATCCGGTCTTGGCCCGGGAGGTGCAGGTCGCCCGAAAGATCCTTGAAAAGAGTCACTATTACGACAAGGCCCGGCAGTTCGCGCGGCTGGTGGCGTCCGAGTCGGTAAACGGCTCGGCTTATAACTACGTGATTGTGACCGGCGGCGGTCCCGGGATCATGGAGGCCGCCAACCGAGGTGCGTATGAAGCGGGCGTCATCTCCGTCGGTTTGAATATCACGTTACCGACTGAGCAGCGGCCGAACCCCTACATCACCCCGGGGCTTTGCTTTCAGTTTCACTACTTTGCGCTCCGCAAAATGCACTTTTTGATGCGGGCGAAAGCGTTGGTGATCTTTCCCGGAGGCTTTGGCACCCTGGACGAGTTGTTCGACGCTCTGACCTTACGCCAGACAAATCGAATGCAGGAGATCCCCATCATTCTTTTCGGAAGAGACTATTGGGTGCAGGTTCTGAACTTGCAGACCCTGGCGGACGAAGGGGTCATCGAGGATCGGCACTTGGAGTTGGTGCAGTACACCGACGATCCTGAAGAAGCGTGGAAGATGATCAAGCGCTTCCATAGCCAGTCCAGTCCCGGTGATGCAACCGGTTCGGAAGGCAAAGGGGAAATCTAGCTCTGCGCTGTGCGTTTTCCGGCGCCGTGTACGGAGCTGCACCCGGCCGCCGGCTTGACGTCGTCAGGCAGTCAACGAGTCGTCGGAGTTTCGCTTCGACGTGGTCTTCGCTCCGGTACATCGAGCCGGTGCGGGAAAACCCCTGGCGCTTTGGATTGGCGTTCTCGGCCG
>JAPXNP010000158.1:0-5148 GCA_033811955.1 Acidobacteriota bacterium | reverse complement strand
TGCAGGCATGTGGTTTCAGGATCTCTTCAACTACGATTTCCGCCGCACCGAGATGTGTGTGATCCCCTACGGTACCCAGGAGGGCGAGATCTCCTTCTGCGCCTACAACACCGGCCACGGCTGGCGCAACATCATCGAGCATATGCACATGAACGCCACCGTCGCCGAGTGGTACAAGACGCACGGGCGCCATCAGATTCACGCCGGCGGGAAGAAGTTGGATTTAGAAAGCTACGAACATTCCCTCGAGCTTCGGCCGGAAGATGTTCATCGCGTGCGGCAACGTCCTACCGATATTCCCATGACGGCGCGGGAGGAAAAGCTGCTCCGGCGGCGCGCGGCACGGGAAGCGGCCACGGTTCGGGAGTATTACGACGAAGAGGTTTTGAAAAAGAAGAAACAGACCACCGACCTGGTTCAGCTTTCCTAAGACCGAGGCGGCGGCCGAGTCCAAAGACGTACCGGGTGGCGGGGCACTGAAACCCCGCCACCTTTTTTTGTCCTCGCATTTGCGGTTCCCGTTTCGCGTCCGCGTCCGGGCCGTACGCCACACGGGAACTCCGGCAAAGCAAACTGGGCGGGAAGCTCCGACTTCGGCGAGAGAAGCGTTGAGACGGTCTTTGCTATACTCGGCGACGCAGAACGTGGATAGCGCAGGAGTGGGCTGTCGTTACCCCCGGGCGAAAGTCCTCACAGTAACGTGCGAGACCCTGCCGGTCGGCTCACCCGAGGCTCAAGCGGTCAAGGGGTGACCGCCGAATACGTCGGTGAACCGTTCTCGGTTGTAACCTTGGCGAAGGACCTGGACGGTTAGGCCCGGAGAACGCGTAAGAGCGCCGGTCGGCGAGTAGGCGTAAGAGTCATGAGACTGGGCACTTGTTCCCGCTGTCGCAGCAAGAGGGGCCAAAGACATTGCCCCGCTTTAAGAGGTCCTATTTGCGCGCCGTGCTGTGCCTCGGCCAGGGTAGTCGAGCTGTCTTGCCCCCTGGATTGTTCAGCCTTGGAGGAGGGAGCGAAGCGGGAACTGGAGAAGGCCCTCCAGTCAATGTCCGCAACTGTGCGGGAATCAAGTGATCTGCGTCGACGACTTCGCGAGGTCGGCTCCGAGTCGAATGAGATGCTGGTTGAGGCCTTCTTTGTCGTCGCCAAAACAATTGCGCCTACTCTCGCTGCCCTTTTTCTGCGGGAGAAGAACATCGTCGGCGCCCTTGCGCCGGACGACGATTTGCTCCTGGATGCCATCCGCTCCCTGCAGATCAGTTTTCGAGCGGAGGCGGTCGGGCTGACAGTCGCGTCTCCTCCAAACGATCCTCGAGCCGGCTCCTTGGTTCGCGAGTGGAACGCCTCCCTACAGCGGGCGATCAAGGAAGGTGAGCTCCCGCTGGAGATGGCGGGGGTCGGCCTTTTGATGCTTGAGGTCCTCCACCTCTCCATCCGCACGGTCGATTCCCGCAAGGACGCCTCCATCCGCTTTCTTCTTCGCCAATTTCCCGAGGCCGTCTTGACTTCTCAAGAACGGCAGGGCCTCATCGAGCTCCCTTAGTGCTCGTGACCGGGATCAGGCATGGGAGAACGCGGTCATCTGGGTGGCGGTTTCGGATTGCCGGAAGCTTCCCCTCGCGGCAAGACTCGAAATGCGGGATTGCGGCAGGGACCGGGAGGAGCAGGCGAGTGGTGTGTTGACATCCGACCCCGAGTTCCTCACCCGCTTCTTGATCTTCGGTTCTCAATTTTTCGAGCCTTCATTGAACCACGGCGATCGAATTACGCGTCCGACGAATCGCGAAACCTACCCCTACTGAGGCGGAAGGGCGGGGCGGGAGCGAGTTGCCCGGACCTCCACCGCCTCCGCCTTGTGCTCCTGCGGAGCGGCCACCTCCGGACCCAGGAGGACCGCAATCCAGCGTAGGCGGGCCGAACTCCCGAAAGCAATCTTCAAAGTCATCGTCAGTGGCACGCTTAAGATAAATCCCATGGGTCCTAACAACCATCCCCAAACCACCAACGACACGAAAACCATCAAGGGCGACAGGCCAAGTCCCCGGCCCATCAGCCGGGGCTCCAAAAGGTTGCTCACCACCAAATTGATAGCCAGATAACCCGAGGCCACCAATAGGCCCCCCTGCCACCCATGCTGCAGCAGACCGATCAGGATGGCTGGAAGCGAGGCGAAAATCGAACCCAAGTTCGGGATGTAGTTCAGCACGAATGCGAGCAGGCCCCAAAGAAGAGCGAACTCGACCCCCAGCAGGCGTGTCCACAGGAAAACGAGAACACCGGTCAGCAAGCTCATCAGCGTCTTGATCCCAATGTAGCGGTTCAGATTCCGGGCAAATTCTTCGAAACCCTGCAAAGCCGGCTCGGCGCGGGAAAAAGCCGTCCGGATTTTCAAGGGGAACCCCGATGCCTCCAGCAAGATAAAGATGACGGTCAGCAGGACCAAAAGAAAATTGGTTGCGACTCCCCCGACTGAGGTCAGTAGGTCCGCCGCGAAGCCCATCGTTCGACCTGCATCCAGCCACGCCAAGGCGCCCCGCCATGACACCTGGATATCGTGCCGTGAAAGCCAATCAACAAAGGACACAAATTCCTGGCTCAAACGGGCCTCATAGGTCGGCAACAATCCGACAAAACGATTCAACGAGTTACCTACAAATACCGCCGCTATGGAGACGAGCCCCAGGAATCCGAAGACTACCAACGAAACCGCTACGGCCACCGGCACACGGCGGTGTTTCAGCCAGAAAAAAACGGGCGCCGCCAAGACGGCAAGAAAGATAGACAACAGAAGAGGCACAAGAAGCGGAGCAGCCGCTCGGATACCGGCCACCACGATCACAAAAGCGGCCGCTCCGAGCAGGAACTTGAAGCTTCGACTGAGCTCTCCACTGTCACCCATGGCAAACGACCCGTGTTTCTTCCCTTTTACCGGAACAAACGTAAATCCGCCGCCGAAAGTTCTCAGGCATCTTTGCCTCTCACGAGATTGCTCCGTAAGAAATTCACAATATACCAACCGTCGAGGTACTTGAACGGCCAGCGCGCCGTCGTGTAATGACCACAGGGAAGGGTCCGGCACTCGTAAGCTCCGCCTTGCTCGCGGTATCGCGCGTAAACGGGCGCGGCGAGCTCGGGCAAGAAAGTGGTGTCGTAGCGGGCGCTAATCAAGAGGTGGTTGCGGCCCGACCGGCAGACACGAGGGATGAAGTACCAAGGGCTCAACGGCCCCCAACAACGGCGTAGGGTCTCCAGGTCGATGTGAGATTCCAGTCCTTTTCGAACATAGCGCGTCGCCTCTCCCCTCCACACGACATCTGCGAAAGAGGCGGCGACATGATTGAACACACCGGTTTGTAACAGCGGTTCGTGGGCGAAAGCCAGATAGGCTACGCACGAACCCAAGCTGCTGCCCACAATCCCGATCCGCCGAATTCCCAAATCGGCCAACCTCCGGACAAGCGCCCGCACTTCACATACCGCTTGACGCGCCGCCTGAAGCGTCCGACCCAGGTTGGGGCTGACCAGGTACTCGGCCCGTTCGAGCCCGTCGACCCTCCGCTCCTCGTGGTAGGGAAGTGTCAAGCGAAAGGCCGTCATTCCGGCCGCGGCAAGAGCCCGACAAAGGCCCACGTGGCTTCCGGCGTCAGCATTCCACTGCGGTACCACAACGACCGCAGGCGAAAGGGGCAGTCCGTTGCTGCGGCTTACCCAGACCTTGACCCTGGCGACGTTGTTGGCGGGGTAAGGGGAAGGCAAAGGCGTGGTAAACCGCCAGTGCGCACCTTCTTCTTCCCATGAAGGTTCCAACCCGGGGGTGAAGAACGACTCGCTGTTCTCCAGCGCTTTCCGGGCATATTGGAAGAACCGTTCCGCCGGGGGATCCGCGGGCATTTGACCGTCAAGCCATTCAAGACCCCATTCAAAGGGGAGGGCTTGCCGGCGGAGATCCCGACGGGAAAGATAACCTTCCCAGAGGTGCATCAAGGGACCAATCCAGCTCATCACTCCCTCTTCTGCAGCTCATCCTGGAACTCCAACCGGTACACCTCCAGGAGAGTAAGCGCCAGCGAAACCAGGATCGGGCCGAAGATTAGCCCGACCACTCCGAAGTAGGCCACACCGCCCATCAGAGAAAAGAACACCACAAGAGTGTGCATCCCCGCTCGACCCTCAATGAAAAGAGGGCGAACGATGTTGTCAAGCGACGCCACTACGGTGACGGCAAGGGCCACCAGAACCGCAGCCTTCAGGTATGACCCGGTCGCAACGAAATAAATCGCCCACGGCACCCACACCAGAGCGGTTCCCACCACCGGAACCATCGAAAACAGTCCGATCAAGGCTCCCCAGAAAACAACGTTATGGATTCCCAAAGCCAAAAACAAAAGTCCGCCGGCCGTGCCTTGCGCCAACGCCGTAACCAAGGTACCCAGCACCGTCGCCCGAGTGACTTCACGGAACTTCGACACCAGCAATTCTTCGTAACGTCGGGAGAAGGGAGTCAAGCTGTCCATGTGGCGCACCAGGCGATCACCGTCACGCAGGAGAAAGAACATGGTGACCACAATCAGAATAAACTGACCAACCAAGCCGGCCAGGCTCCCCAGCACGGCGGTACTGTAGCGGATCAGGTAGACGCTAAGTTGCTGGAGAAGACCCCATCCCCCCTCCAGAAGATTGATCCGCTCGAGGTCCACGTATGGTCCCAACCATTCCTGCAGCCGATTGAGAAACGGCAGCTTCTGCAATTCAAGGATCTCTTGCAGAACTCCGCTGTTGCGCTGTTCCTGGATCAAGTCGTAGATACGACCTATCTCGACGGCGAGGGCAGTCAATAATCCCAGGAACGGAATGACGATCAGTAGTACCACGACCGTGCATGTCAGCAGAGAGGCCGCCGACTCCCGCCCTCGCAGCCACGTAAGAAAGAGCTGATAGAGGGGATGGCAGAGTGTGGCAAAAATGATCGCCAGGGCAATCGCTTGGAGGAACGGCTGAAAGATCCGAAACACGAAATAACCGACGGTGACCGCCGCCGCCAGCAGGAAAATCCGGGCGAGACTTCGCTCCCTCACCGGTGGGAATGTAGCCCACTCCCAAGTTTCGGTCAAACGGTACGTACCTACGGCTGATCACGGAAAGTCACAT
>JAPXNP010000157.1:0-5203 GCA_033811955.1 Acidobacteriota bacterium | reverse complement strand
TCCCTGTTCGATGAGAGCTGGGATTATACGGGTGGCATCCAGGACGTCTACAACCTCGATGCTGAGGCGGATACCGTCGTTTCGTACGATCGAACCCACGTTCTCAAAGGATTAGTCCAGTGGCAGTTGCCCTTCGGGAGAGGTAAGAAGTGGTTGGCGGACAGCTCGTCGGTAGTGGACGCCATCCTTGGAGGATGGACCCTGTCGATGATCTTTCGCTACGATACGGGAGCTCCCCTCGGAGTCTATCCGGACGTTTGGGTGCCGGGATGGACGGACCCCCCTAACGGCGCGGTGTACGCGAACGTCGATCCGAACGCGGATCTCGACAGCCGCTTCGACTCTAAAGGTTTCAACCCGGGCAACCCTAGCGATCCCGGCAACAACTACTTCGACCCCAACGCCTTTTCTCAGCCTCCTTATGGAAAGCTGGGTAACGGTTCGCGTCTGTACGACGAGCTACGTGGATTTGGAACCGCCAGTGAAGACATCGGGTTGATGAAGTACTGGGGCTTGGGAGAGGTAGCGCGCCTGCAGTTCCGGATCGAGATGCTCAACGCCTTCAACCGCCACTACTACCAGAACCCACATACCACCATCTCGAACCGCACAACCTTCGGGCAAGTCATTTCCACCACCGGACTACCGAGGAACGTTCAGTTCGGATTGCGCCTCACCTGGTAGCGTTCAAACAGATAGAGGGAGGGACCCAAGCAGGTCCCTCCCTCGGCTTGCACGGTCCACTCGAGGGGCCTGCAGCGAAAGACAGGGCCGGTAACGATCAAGCAAGCACGCGGGTCAACAGCTCCGGCTTGGCGCCTCGAAGCGTTCTTTTCAATGGAGAAGAACAATGCATATACATCCCACGATTTCTGTGCCGGTGTGTTCCGCAATGTGCTTGGCCTGGCTGGGGACGGCCTGTACAACGACGGCACCGAGAGAACTGCCGTTACAGGTCAACCCGTCCCAGTCGACACTGCTGGAGACTAAGAATGCTTCTGCCTTCCTCGACGCCAAGAGCGGAGCTCTCACCTTCACATTCGACTATGTCAACGGCGAACCGGAGGTCTGTCTTCCTGTCGCCGAGCTCGGCTGGCCGCAGGATTGGTCCTCTTATGCATCGGTCCAGTACACCTTCCTTACGACTTCCCTGGAACCGATAGCCATAGGTTTCTCAGACGGGGAACAGACGAAGTTCTTCATTACGGAACCCTTGCCCGGAATCCGGATTTCCGGGGTGATCCCTTTTTCGGCCTTCTTTCAAACCGAGACGATGACGCCGTTGCGGCCTCTCGGTTACAAGGTATGGCCCCAACGCTTGTTCAGCTTCGAAAGAGTGGACGAGGTCGTCTTCCAAATGAAGTCCCCCAACCAGTGTTCGCAATTTACGCTGTACAACTTCACCCTGAGATCCGACGTCCCCGACGACGACATCATCGACAGAAAACCTCTCGTCGACCGATACGGGCAGTGGATCCCCGAGAACTGGCCGGATAAGGCCCACAACGACGAAGACCTCCACCGCCGATGGGAGGCCGATCGGCTGGAACCTACCGCATACCCCTTCTGCCCGTTGGGTGGAGACCCCACGATACAGCTGACTCCCACGGGCTTCTTCTACACGCACCGCCTGGACGGGAAATGGGTTCTGGTGGATCCTCACGGCCATCCTTTCTTTTCCGCCGGGATGGACCTAGTCGCTTACAACCAGGATAGTTTTGCCACCGACATCGCCGGACGCGAATTTTTGTTTCAAGAGCTCCCTTCCGAGGGGCCGGCCTGGCTGGAACCCGGAAAGATCGTAAGTTTCTACATCGCCAACGTGATGAAACGGTACGGGGACGACTGGACCGAGCGTTGGAACCGGCACATCATCGAGCGCCTGCGCAACTGGGGCTTCAATACCGTCGGGAACTGGTCTGACCCGGAGCTTGCCGCCGGCGGCGGCATGCCCTTCGTGCTGCCTCTATACGGTTGGACAACACAGAAGGAGTTCCCCTTCCCTTACGACTTCCCCGACGTCTTTTCCGAGGAATTCGTTACGAACTGCGATCGGGCGGCTCGGGAACAAGTGCTGGAACTCAAAGACCATCCGAACCTGATCGGATGGTTCCTCGGGAACGAGCCGCGATGGGCGCGCAGTTTCGGCGCCTTCCAGTCATGGTCCGACATGGTCTTGTCGGATCCCGAAGAGTCGGCCACCAAACAACGTTTACAGGAGCTCATTGCAGAGAGTCCCGACCGGGAGCAGGAGATCAAGGATGCATTCCTATACACCTGCGGAGAAAAGTATTTTGCGACGGTAGTGGACGCGGTGCGTCGATATGATCCGAACCACCTTATCCTCGGGGTGCGCTTCGCCGAGGACCCGAACCCCAGGTGGATTGAGATGAGCCGAATGTTCGACGTTCTGAGCCTGAACGTTTACTCCCCGACCTTTCGACCGGAGCCCGACCACATGCGACGGCTCTCTGAACTGTCCGGTCGCCCCATCATGATCGGAGAGTTTACGGCAGCCGCTCCCGGCCGTGGTCTGCAAGGTCTTTTCTACTACGTGCACAAGGTCCGAGATCAAGTCGAACGCGGAAAAGCTTATCGCTACTACGTGGAGGCCGCCGCAGCGAGCCCCTACCTCGTCGGGACTCACTGGTTCCAGCTGGTCGACGACTTGCCCACAGGACGTCCAAGCGACGAAGAGCGACTGAACTATGGTTTTCTGAACGTACTGGATCTTCCCTATGGTGACCTGGTCGAGGCCGCCAAGGCGACCCACGGCCGACTCTACGAACTGAAATTACGTGGTGCCCAGCCGTTTTCAGAGCTTCCGGTGACCAACTAAGGATGAGGGCGAAGTTGGCGGTGCGCCGGCAGAGTGAAGCGGCGACGGCGCTTCGGTGACGGCCGAGACCGCCGTCCTTCGGTCCGACAACCTTCCCACGCGCCACGCAGTACGGTCACCGGCGAAAATCCGTGCCCACCCCAGGCTCGCCTCAGCTCACTGCAAACCGCGAAGTCGGGGATCGAGCTGAAGGGCTCTTTCCCTGGCCGCACTTGCCTCCTGATCGCGCCCTTGGGCGGCAAGGATCCGAGCAAGTTGGAAGTAAGCGCCCGCATTGCCGGGTTGCAGCTCGGTAACTCGGCGGAAAGCCTCCTCCGCGCGGGCCCAATGCCCCTCGGCCAGAAGCAGATTGCCGAGATTCTGCCAAGCCGCCGCGTAATTGGGCCGAGCCGCTACGAGTGCTTCCAGCTCGCGCTTTGCCAAATCGTCGCGTTTCGTCAGATGGTAGAGTCCGGCCAGGGCGTGCCGAGCCTTGTAATCGTTCGGTGCCTGTTGCAGCACCCGCAGCAACAATCTTTCGGCCGAAGCATAGTCCCCTTCCCGTATCAGTAGGTTCGCCAAATTGACCCGCGCCAAGCGGTTCTCCGGGTCCACCGTCACGGCTTTCCAGTACGCTGCTACAGCATCGCTTGTCCTACCCAGCTGCTCGAAAGCCCACCCCAGGAGAAAATCGATCCCCAAAATTTCGGGCGCCGACGTTCGAAGGTCCTCAATTCGCTGCAAGACAGAGACATTCGACATGTGCCGAGCCAGTAGATTCAAAAGCTCGTGGTACTCCTCGAACGCCCTGATACGATCCTTGGGATCGATCCGCCTTGTCAGACTCGCCCGTCCGGAACCTCCGCTGACATACCCCAAAGACATCAGGTTGTCGATCACCTCAGGATCCAGCACGTTCCCCGAGTTGGGAGCACTGGGCCGCTCGAAGCGCTCAACGAACCGGCGCAACCGGCCGTCGAGCTGCTCGGCCACGACGCGGGAGTCGCGGAAAATGTTGCGCGTTTCACCGGGATCTTCGGCCAAGTCGTACAACTCAGGACGCGGAGCCTCGATGTACTTGTAGTTGCCCACGCGAATCGAGCGCAGGGGGCTCCAACCGAAGTGCAAGAACGGGATATAGCTCTCCGCGTAAAGGCTTCTCTGCTCAACCGGTCGCCCTGAAAGCAACGGAACGAGTGATCGGCCTTGCATGGTCTCGGGCACCGGTATTCCCGCGAGATCCAGAATTGTCGGAGCTATATCGACAAGGGACACAGGATCTTCCACGACGGCCGGCGGCCCCACTCGGCTCGAGGCGGGGCGGATGATCAAGGGTATGTGCAATGTCGCGTCGTACACGAAAAAGCCGTGTCCCGACTCGTTATGTTCCCCCAAAGACTCACCGTGGTCGCTGGTCAAGATCAACGTCGTTTCGTCCAGCAGATCGGCTCCCTCCAGAAACCGAAGGACTTTACCCAAGGCGTCGTCCACTTGTGAGACCTCCCAGTCATACCCTCGAGGCCGAGGGGTGTGGGGATCGAAGTAGTGGACGAAGGCAAAAAACCTTTGTCCTTTCACGCCTTCCAGCCAAGCCAGCAGGGCGTCAGTGACAGCGGACGCGGGACGCTGGAGTTGGGTGGAGGAGGTGACACCCTCTATGGTCCCCTCGAACCTTTCATCGAAGGTGTCGAACCCTTGACCAACGCCGAACTCACCGGCAAGCACGTACGCACCGATAAATCCCCCCGTAGCATATCCAGCCTCCCGGAAAAGTTCGGCCAGCGTCAGGTAGCTCTGATCCAGAACAAAACCGCCGTTATCTCGGATGCCATGGGCAAGGGGTAGGATTCCGGTCAAAAGGGTGGCATGCGCCGGAAGCGTCAAAGGCACTTCCGAATACGCGTTAGCAAACCGAAAGCCCTCCTCCGCCAAGCGATCAAAGTGGGGGGTCCGGTTTGCGTGGTAGCCGTAACATGAGAGACGGTCGGCACGAAGCGTATCGACACTTACGAGAATGAAATTCCCGGCTTCGAGGGCTTCGAGGTTCGCCGCGAAAGCCATTATGGGCAGCCACGCAGCGACCGAGGTGCGTATCCTCCGTCCCACGACGGCGAGTATAGCAGACGCGCCCCCGCGGATTGCTCGCATCTCGGAGGTCGTCGGGGCGTCATCCCGGGGCCGCGTTGCCGAATAGATCCGGCCCTGGTGCCTCGTGCCGGGCCGCGACAGCAGCTCCCGAGGGGGCGGACTAAGCCGGCTGCACCCAACCGACCGATAGACCTTTTCCGGGGGTATTCCAGCCGGCGGAGACTCTGCTACGATGATTCCAAACAAGCATAGAGCCCGAGGGATAAACGTGTGGCAAGGGGCTGAGCTGAGCGTTGG
>JAPXNP010000156.1:0-5204 GCA_033811955.1 Acidobacteriota bacterium | reverse complement strand
GGCGAACCACGTCGAGTAGGTCGTCTTCCAGAGAACGATGCAGGGAGACCAAATCAAGAAAGGGGATCGGCATGAAGACCTCCAGGTAGCCTAATGGACATCGTTGTAGCACCGGTATCCTTGCCCGTGGCCGTGCCGGAGGACGGCCGTCCCGGCCGTCAAGGAAATCTTGGGGAAACCGCTTACTCGCAGTCGCAGGCGAGACGCCAGCGCTCCTGCAGCACCGGTATCCTTGCCCGTGGCCCCACGCATCGCGCGCTTTCTCACCGCGGATCGACCTGAGGCAGCACGAGCTCCACCACGCGGCGGGCGGCCGACAGCGCACGTTCCGCGTCCTCGCGGGTGTAGAAACCCGAAGGGGTCAGATCCTCGGCGCCGTAAAAGGCCAACTCCCGATCGCGGCGAAGTTCGCGGGAGATGCCCGCCAAACGTTCCACCTCAGGCTGCAACGCTTCGGGGAGTCGATTCCGCTCGGCTAACAGCACTTCCGAAACATCATGCACCCGCGGCGGCTCCACCCCGGCGTGCCGCAGTAATCCCTTGAGCGCCAGCTCGACGGTTTCCTGCGACTCCCGCACCACGTCGGCCCAGCTTTCGGCTTCGAACAGGACTTCCAAGGCCCGAAGGCGAACTTCCGCCCGTCGCACGTAATCTCCGGCCAACGAGCGATTCCGCATCTTCAGGCCGCTTCCACCCAGTACGTTTGTCCGCCGACCTCACGGCGCATCAACTCACCGGCGACGATCCGGCGCCGTATGTCGGCCAAGGTTCGGGAAACCATGAAGTCGCGTTCGAAAAGCACCAGCCCGTCCAGAGCCACCTCAGCCCACAAACCGGAAATCCGTCCACCCGGTTCGGGAAAATGTACGAAATGGACTTCCACCGGACGGTTATCCCAGCGGAAGTCGACGGCGTCCCACTTGCGGTAGAGCTCCCGCGTAAGGTTCACCCGCCCATCGACCACCACCAGCACATCCACGTCGGAACCCGAGCCCGCTTCGCCCCTGGCCCAGGAGCCGTAAACAACCACGCCGATCAGCGCATCCCCCAGCAAATTCGCTGCGTGGCGGACCAGCTTCGCGGCCGGCCCCAGCACAGTCCCGCCCGGCGACGCCAGCTTGCACGCGCAGTAGTCGTTCAGCGAGACACCCGCGGCCCGCGCGGCTTGCCGGAGGGTGGCATGCAGGCCGGGGTCGATCCGCAAAACAAAACGTCCGGACGCTGTAGTATCATCCATGTCTTTTGATAGTACTAGTACGGTAACTGAACGTCAAGATCTGCCGCGTGGCCACAGGCAAGGATGCCGGTGCCACACGTTACCCGGGAGAATCGGCGCTGTCTTCCAGCCGGCGAAAGATGCGTGCGGGGTTGCCGGCAACAATCGTACGCGCAGGTACGTCTTTTGTGACTACCGCGCCGGCGCCGACGATCGCTCCTTCACCGATGGTCACGTTGCTCAGGATCACCGCGCCCGATCCGATAGAGGCTCCCCGTTTCACCAACGTGGGTTCCACCTTCCAGTCCGTCTCGGTCTGCAATCGGCCCCCCGCCGTGGCCCGAGGATACGTGTCGTTGATGAAGACCACGCCGTGACCGACAAACACCTCGTCTTCGATCGTCACACCTTCGCAGATGAAGGTGTGGCTGGAGATCTTGCAACGGTTGCCGATGACGGCGTTCTTTTGGATCTCTACGAATGCTCCGATCTTGGTGGCGTCTCCGATTGTGCAGCCGTACAGGTTGATGAATTGACCAAGGTAGACGTTGGTCCCCAGTTTCACGTCGGGTGTGATTGAGCGGAAGTCGTGCATGGGATGGGCTTTCAAGTGATAGGGTTTAAAGCGATGGGGTTTCAAGTTTCAGGTTTCAGGAAAGGCGGTAGCAAGTTTCAGGAGACGGGAGATCTTTAGTCGTTGGGACGTCGGAATTTGTGGCCGGGGATGCCGGAGTTGCGAAGGTAATCCATGAACCCCGAGAGAGATCGTCCAATCGGCGGCAGGTAGACGTGAGTCGGCTGAATTGCTCTTCGTTGATATAGCTCTGGTCCGATGCTGTCCAGAGCAGGCTGCGTACCTCACCGGTGGATCCTTTAGCCGGAGAAAGGAAGCTTGGAAACTCCCGGTTGCCGTCCCGCTCGAAACCTTCGGCGATATTCTCACTGACCGAAACCGCAGTGGCGCGTAGCTGTCGTATCGGGAAGTCGTCACGTCGGAACGCAATCTCGTCGGTGACGCAATAGATTTTTTCAGCGGATTGCCGAGCCTCCCGCCACACCTTCAGATCTTCGAATTGGCTTACTCTCGGCTTCCTTTGCTGCTGAAGCTCATCCTCCACCACTGAACCATAACGTCCCACCCGACAAAACGGCGAAGCCCCTTTCCTGAAACTTGAAACCTTCTCCACCGAACGTTCGACTCTCCTCCCGAAGCTCACCGCCGCCCGTTCCTGAAACCTGAAACCCTTAGCCCAAGCCCGTTGACGCGACGTCGGCTTTTCTTGCTTGCCGGCCGGTTACAGCTCGACCAGCTTCCCGCGGTGCTTGAGCGATTCCTCAGCCGCTTCCAGCATGCGGACGATGCGCAATCCCGCCTCGCCGCCATTGCGGGGCTTCTTGTTTTCGCGGATGCAATCGAGAAAGTAGCGAGTTTCCAGCTGCAAGGCTTCCACCGGTTCCACCCTCGGAGCCACCATGTCGCCGGACCGATAACTAATCAAAAGATTGTAGACGTCACCTCGGGATTGCACATCGACTCCCTTGTCATACAACTTGATCTTCTCGTCGGGCTCCAAATCGTTCCACACCAGCATGCGCTTCTCCCCTCCCACCAGCGTCATGCGGATCTTCACCGGCGAAAGCCAGTTCACATTGAAGTGGGCGATCATGGAGTCGGGATAGTAGACCGTAATGTAGGCCACATCCTCGTAACCGCTGAAGTGAGTAGTCCCCGTGGCCACCAGCGCCTCGGGCGTGCCCGGAACCAGGTGATCCAGGATCGAAAGATCGTGGGGAGCCAGGTCCCACACCACGTTGACGTCATGTTGAAACAGTCCCAGGTTCACCCGGGTGGAGTCGTAATAGAGCAGCTTCCCCAGGCTGTCCTGCTCGATGAGCTGCTTGATCTTCCTTACCGCACCGGTGAATAGGAAAGTGTGGTCGACCATGATCAGGCGCCCCTTGGCCTCCGCCAGTTCGACCAAGCGCTTCGCCTCGTCGGAGTTGGCGGTAAACGGTTTCTCCACGAAAACATGCTTACCGTTTTCCAGCGCCCGGCGGGCGAGCTCGTAATGCGTCGCCACCGGTGTGACCACGGCTACCGCGTCAACGTCCGGGGAATCCAAGACTTCGTTTGGTTCTTTTACCAGCGTAACCCCGGGATACATGCGTCGGGCGCGGTCCAAAGCCTCGGACCCGGCGTCGCAAATCATGGTCACCGTGCAGTCGGAGTGGCGCATGAAGTTGCGTACGATGTTTGGTCCCCAGTAGCCGTAACCGATAACGCCGATGCGAAGATCGCTGTTCATGCTGGTTCTCCTGAGACTCACCGCATTAGGAACCATGTGGAGGAGACAGCCGTTACTCGAGGCTGCTAACGGGAAACGCGTCTTAGGTTTCAGGTTTCAAGTTTCAGGAACAGGGCTTCGCCGTTTTGTGGGGTGGGACGTTATGGTTCAGTGATGGAGGATGAGCTTCAGCAGCAAAGGAAGCCGAGAGTAAGCCAATTCGAAGATCTGAAGGTGTGGCGGGAGGCTCGGCAATCCGCTGAAAAAATCTATTGCGTCACCGACGAGACTACTCTCTTGTGGGGTAACTCCGCCATCCTCGGCCACAAATTCCGACGCTCCAACCACTACGGACCTCCCATCTCCTGAAACTTGAAACCTGAAACCTTCTCCGCCGCTCGACCCGCCGCCGTCAACACGCTCCGTCGCCGCGGAAAACGGCGATCGGAGTCAACAGAAGGAGCTTCAGATCCAGCCACAGCGACCAGTTGCGGGCATACTGCAGGTCCAGTCGCACCATATCGTCGAAGCTCGTGCGGCTCCGGCCGAAGACCTGCCAGAGACCCGTGATTCCCGGTTTCACCTCCAGAATCCGCCGCCGGTGCCAGACATCGTAGCGGAGGATTTCGTAAGGAATGGGCGGGCGGGGCCCCACCAGCGACATCTCACCCTTGAGCACGTTGAAAAGCTGTGGAAGCTCGTCCATGCTCGTTTTGCGCAAAAAGCGTCCCAGCGGTGTCACCCGAGGATCCTCTACCAGCTTGAAAATGGCCTTCCCGTCCGGACCGAAAGCCGCGTTCTTGCCTTGACGGATGTACTCGTCTATGTAGCGCTCGTGGACGGAAGAATCGACGTTCGTGTACATGGAGCGGAACTTCAAGAACGAAAAGGATTGACCGTATTGCCCTATCCTCCTTTGCACGTAAAACACCGGTCCCTTTGAGGTTGCCTTCACCAGCAATGCGATCAGAGCCATCAAGGGAGCCAACAGTACCAGCAAAACCAAACTCCCGCAGAGGTCCATGATTCGCTTGAGGATTTGCGAACCTTTCCTGGAAGGTTTCCGAGGCTGAAGATCGGGAAACAAGGTCTCGCGGGTTTCCTCCGGGATTTCCTTGCCGAGGTCGGTGGGGAAAAAGTACACCCGCACACGAATCTTGCTGAAGACGGACGCGGGAAGCCGGCTCGCCAGACATTGCTCCACTTTTCGCTCGATGAAGCCCGTCAAGTCGGGTGTGGCGTCTTTACCCAGCTCCGTTAGAATTGCGCCCGCCACGTGGTCTTCCCGCCGCCAGCCGATAATGTCCGTCTCGCGGAGCATGCAGCCCAGCTCGGAAAACAGCAGGTCTCGGAACACTGGATCCAGCCGGCCCGAGTCGTCCCGCACGGCGTATACGTCCACGCAGACGAGGAGAAACGGCTTGCCGGAGCGTTCCGAGCGTTTTCGCTCCAGCACCAACGCCTGCTCGAAGGCGACCTCGTCGTAAGGCAAAGATCGCTTTGTCGCCCTGGACACCCGCACATTCAGAATGGGTTCCCTCGACATGGACGTAGCCATTTCCTCACCTCCCACTCGATGGATCCGACTGCACCGATATGGGTATCTTAGAAACCGGCATTACCTTTCCCGTTCGGTCTTTCTGCCCGCCGACACAGCTTCGCCCTCTCACTTACATCGGCTGCAGCACAGGTCAAAACAAACT
>JAPXNP010000155.1:0-5210 GCA_033811955.1 Acidobacteriota bacterium | reverse complement strand
TCCGAGACCTCCGAAGTGTGTTTCCAGGTGAATCTGAACTACGCGAAAACCTTGTGCGGCAAGGGCCTTCTTAGCATGGTTTCGGAAACCGAAGGCGTTGCTCTCCCACAACACGGTTCCCCGTCCTTTGGCCATTGCCGACTCGAGGTGATCGAGCCCCGTGACAGACGTACTTCCAAGCCTCGACCAAGCCGTCCACTCGGGGCTCAGATCGAACAGATCCTCCCAAAAGCTCACAAATGAGCGGCGGCAAATAGCTTCCCGCCGGGCGGAAGACAAGTCGGGGAACACCCGGCTGAGCGCCTCCAGGCTCCGAATCCGCTTCTGCCTGGAAAGATGAAACGCCGCCGCCCCGATCCCGCGACAGAGAAGTGATTTCCCCCGACACTCCAGGAATCGACCGTTGACCTCCAGCAGCAGGCCAAGTCCCAGCACATACAAGTCACGACTCACCATCAGCCGCATGGCCGTTGCCATTCTCTTCCAAAAGCAGTTTCTTGCGGAGCTTACCGGTAGGAGATCTCGGGAGCTCTTCACGGAACTCAAACAAGGAAGGAATCTTGAAGTCGGCGATTTTCCCACGGCAGAACTCAACCAGATCCTCGGGAGCCATTTTCGCCGAAGGTACGATCACGGCTTTCACTTTCTCGTCCTCATAAGCCGTGGGAACACCGATCACTGCGGCTTCCTTGACACAGGGATGGTGGTGCAGCAGGTCCTCAATCTCCTGGGGGTTAATCTTGTAGCCACCCTTGTTGATAAAGAACTTCTTGCGACCCAATAGATAGATCCGCCCGGCCGCATCCACCTTGCCGACATCTCCCGTCAGGAAGAAACCGTCTCGAAAGCTCTCTTGGTTCACCTCCGGCAGATCTTCATAGCCCCTAATAGCGCCGGGGCTGGCTACAGCAAGCTCTCCCTCCTCCGACGGCTCCCGACGCTCACCATGATCCCCCAGCACTTCGACTCGGACACCGGGAAGCGGATGACCTACGGAGGCCAACGACTCTGAGGGATCAGGATCCAGATTGATGCTGATCGTTCCGGTTTCCGTGGAACCGTAAAGCTGCCGCACATACCGACCGTAGCGGCGGCGAAACTCCTGATTCAAATGGACCGGCATAGGAGCACTCGCCGAAACGCACCAGCGCAGCGAGGAAAAGTCGGGAGGCCGGCTGAAACGGGTCTCGGCCAGCATGCAGAACATGAACGGAACGGCTATAAATGTGGTCAGCCGGTGCTCCTCGATCAGCGACGCCGCCGTCCTGCGTTCGAAAGAGGGTACCGGGTAAAGGGCGGCTCGCGCGTAGAGCGCGGACAGCATGGTCCGCACCAAGCCGTTGACGTGGGAAAAGGGGGCCGCTCCGAGAAAACGGTCGTCCGGGTTAAACCGAAGGGTCGCCTTCAGCTCCTTCAATTCCCACAGGAGTTGAGCATGGGTTCGGGCGATACGTTTGGGAAGGCCGGTGGAGCCGGATGAGAACTGAAACATCGCGGGTTGCTCAGGCGGGACGGCGACAGGCAGCCGAGCTGTGGAAAGCCTCGGCCGGTTTCCTCGGGACGTCCAGTCCTCGATAAAAACAACAGAACATCGAAGATCCTCCGCCCGCCCCAAAGCTACGACTTCCTCGCACAGAACTTGGTGGTCCCGCGACGCCACCAGCAGGCGGAGGCGGCAGGAGCGAATGAAATGGAGAATCTCTTGAACACGATAGTCGGCATTCAGCGGGACCACGATCCCCCCGGCGCTCAGAACGGCAAAGTAGGCCGTGACGAAGTCGGCTCCGTTCGGAAGGAGCAGTCCGGCCGCGCAACCCGGCTCAAGTCCCGCTTCCTGCAGGTGAAGGGCGAGAGCACAGCAACGCTCGGAAAGTTCAGCGTACGTGACTGCACGGTGAGGCTCCACCAGGGCGGGCCTCGAGCTACCTTCCTCGGTGGAATGCAACAAGATCTCGGCCAGTGTTTTCATGTCCTATCTCCGCTCCGAGGGATTCTCTCAAGGGACGGTATACGCCCCACCAAATGGGGAGTATCGCGACCCTTCCAGCAAGCACAGCGACCCAGTTCCGGCTTATCGGAATCCCTTGCGAATGGTCCAGCTTGCCGTACTTTCGTCCTCACCCGCACTTCTGACCCAAGCCGCAACTCCCTCTATTGACGCCTACCCGCCAGCTTTTCGGTCACCGCTTCCATGAGCCTTTGCAGAGAAGCAAATAGTTCCGGATCCAATTCCTCGTCGCTAAATTCAACGGAGAAAACCTGCTCCAACGAGGCGATTAACGTTGTAGCTTCGATGGAGTCCAGGCCAAGACCCCTTCCCAACAAGGGCGTAGTCGGACCCAAGTCATTCACCACCGACTGGGGTATGCGAAGACGTTCGAGCAGGATGCGCTCAATCGCTTCTTCTATGTCTGTTTTGTCAACCACTGCACATCTCCCGATTCCAGCCGATCATGCCTCGGCGCCGCCGTGCCAAGTTTCCCCCTTAAGAACCCTTTGCCCCGCAAGCCCCTACGAAGCCGGAGCATGTCGGCCCCCTTTGGATTTGACACCATGTTTCTATCTCACACCAAACCTTTCTCTCATCATTGGCCGGCGACGACTCCCAGCCACTGGCCGGTCTCACTTACCAAGAAAGAAACGATCTCCCATGGGTTGCGATCAAACACGGCCGCAGGAAGGAGGCCTCCCAATACTCCGAAGAAGATACTCCACGCCAAAGCGATGCGGAACAGCCGGCGAGGACGCCGACTGCTTTCCAAGACCCCAAGTACCAGCACCGGAACCATGGGTACCAAGTACCGGGCGGAAAAGCCGCTTCCGCCCCTCCAACCGAGATAGGCGCCGTGGAGCAGCAAAAAGGAAATCGCCGGAAGGAAAGTTTCCCCTCCCTTTCGCAGCCTTACCAAACCCCAAGCCAAAAACGGGAAGAAGAGCAAGAGCCCGTCTCTCGGGCTGATCAATAAACCCGGTAGGGCCTGCCAACTGGCACCGAAGCGCCCCAGCAAGTAGCTCGTACTCTGCGAACGGTGAAAACCATTGTGGAACAAACTGAAATGATCAGCGTCCCAGAACAGGTACTGGATCCAGGCTATGGCGACCAAAAGACCGGCGCCGGTTCCCGCCGCCAGCACCACCGCCCGCTTCCAGTCCTTACGCCAGGCTGCAACCAAGGCCAGGGTCGCCGGAACTACGGCAAAGGAGTACTTCACCAGCACGCCGGCGGCCGCCGCCATGCCCATCACCCACAGTCCGGGGACGGCCAATAGAATCGCCCAAGCCAAGACCAGCCAAGACTCCGTCCAAAGATCGCGGCTGTAACACCAGAGGGGAGTCGCCAGAGCGGTCCACCATATGAAACGCGGATCTCCGCCTACCTTGCGCCGCAAGAGAACGATTGCTACCAGAACCGCAGCCATCGTCATCCAGACGGCACAAGATTCAACCCATTGGCTGTCCCTGAAAGGATACGCAACAACGGAAATCACCAGGGGAACGAAAGGCGGATGAAAGAGTAGCTCACGGCCCCGACGGTCAACGTCGGTATGATGATCGAGCCGCCTGCCCCGGAAGCGTGTTCCTGCGTCCCAGTCGCCCGCTTCCGCCTCCCGGTAATTGTCGGCCACGTCGAAATCGAAATCCTCCACCAAGCTGCTAACCAGGATGAGGTAATGGGGAGGATCGCCCCACGTCAGCACAGGCCGCCCCAGGTACACCGGACCCAATCGCCGGTGAAAAGACGAGGAAACACTCTCGGGAGCCAGGGGGCCCGCAATGAATGTGGATAGGAACCACAACACCGCCACGACCGGTACGGGTTGCCGGTAAATGTTCTTGGCAAACACTGAAAGCCGCCGGCTCCGGCCGGTGAGGATCCACTCGGGGTGACGAGGAAAGAGAAGTGAGGGCCCCGCCACTTTATCTCTCCAAGCCCCGCGCAATTCTCGCGTCGGGATTCACCAGGTTGCGGACAACCTCTCGGGCGTCTCGGATCTGGTCATGGAAGTGACTGTAACGGAAGATCCCGTTTCGGCCTAGCAGTCGAAGGTTTTCCACGGTCTGAAGGGCCTCCAGAATGGTTTCCACCTTCCTTTCGTAGCCTAGGCCGTAAACGGGATAAGCGTGCTCCAAACGGTGATCCTGGAAACCCAAGACTTCACGAGCTTCCAAGAGACCTGCCTGTTCGAGCTCATCCACCACCAATTGCGCGAGCTCCTCACCTTCCAGGCCTGCTACGGGGTCCTCCGGGAAATACGGGATCTCGACGCCGATTCCGGTCTCGTCCGGAGGAGCCATGGACGGACAGCGATTCTTCGGCTCAAAAACCCGGCTGACGTGCAAACCCTCGTCTGGGATGTAGATAGAAGCATACTCGCTGAACCGCCGCCGGGCGAGACGGAGAAACACCAGGCGAACGTGGCGAAATCGAAGAGACTCCGCCGCTAGGAGAGCTTCACGACCAACGACCTGCTCTCCCAACCACCTCACCAGCTGATTCAAGGGAAGCGTGGAGACAACCCAAGCCGCGACCGGTATCATCTCGGACTGGTTCACTTCCACAGCTGTGATGCGGTGTCCGCTGACTTCGAGCCCGGTCACCTCAGCCTGTGTCTTCACCGTTCCCGAAGGCAACGCCGCCTGCAGCGCGTCGCTGAAGGACCCATAGCCGCCTTCCGGATACAGAAACCGCCCGTCCAGATGGTTGGCTCCCTTGCCGCCGGTTACAAAATCCATCACCAGGGTGCGAAAACTCATCCCCGACAGTCGGCGTGTCGCCACGGCCGGCGACAGTTGCTCGCACGCAAGGCCCCACACTTTGCTGGTGTAGTTCAGCAAGAAACCGGTGGCCAATGTCTTCCCAAATCGCTGGACAGCCAAGTCCGCGAATGAGATCACCTCGCGCCGCCGTAGCCGAGCTTGCGCGAGCTCGGCTCCTATCCGAGTCAGGTCAAAAACCTGCCCAGATTTCAGCAAGCTCGCCGGGGTGGGAGGGAAATCGATAAAGTGATCACCAAGACGAATCTTACTCGGCCGCTTGACGACCTGCAGCCGTTCACTTACGAGCTCATTGAGCTCGCGCGTCACCTCGGGGTCCCGATCATGAAGACGATGAGCACCTGAGTCATAACGATGCGTACCGTAGGTAAAGGTACGACACAACCCCCCGGCTTCCGATTCTTTCTCGAGCACCACGGCCGACAGCCCATGCT
>JAPXNP010000154.1:0-5217 GCA_033811955.1 Acidobacteriota bacterium | reverse complement strand
CCTGGGGCGTCAACCCGGCTTCACGCGCCGCCCGTTCGATCTTTAGACCATGCTCGTCCGTGCCCGTAAGCGCACAAACCGGCAACCGCTGCAGCCGCTTGAATCCGGCGATCGCGTCGGCGATCACAGTCGTATACACATGTCCCACGTGAGGGACACCGTTGACATAGTAGAGAGGTGTAGTCAGATAGAACTGTTTTCCCATAGCTTCATCTCACTGGCTCGCTCAAGAACTTGACGTCGAATCTCTTGAAAGCTCTTCCCCGCCAGAGCCGCCGTTCGGTGCACATCCTCGAACTCCGGCATCACCCGCAACACCGACTTGCCGTAAAGAGCCACCTTACAGCGGACATCCCCCCACGGCGTCGGCACTACGGCACTACGTCGCGGCAGGACCCACCGCTCTTGTTCCAGGCGCCGTACTCCCAGGGTTGTGGTTTCTCGAAACAGAAGATCCACGAGCCGTGCCTCGTCCTCGGGTCGGCAGAGTACGGAAATGAGCTGCCCCGGACGACTCTTCTTCATCTGGATCGGAGTTAAGAAGGTATCCAGGGCGCCATGCTCAAGAGCCAGCTCCAGATACCTACCGACAAGCTCGCCGGTGGCATCATCGACGGCCGCCTGCAGCAGAAGCACCGTCTCGAGGGCGACATCTCCCGCAAGCTCCTGACCGGCGGCCGGTCCCACCTCACCCAGCAGCAATCTTAGCACGTTGGGCAATCCCACGACCTCACGATCCCCGGCCCCGTACCCGGCCTTCAGCAGCCGCACAGACCCCGGACTCCCCGGTTCAACCAAAGCGGCGATGATGGCGGCTCCGGTCGGAGTTGTCAATTCCCCCTCATTCTCTCCAAGGCGCACGGGAAAACCTTTCAACAGCTCCGCCGTGGCCGGCGCAGGAACACGCCAGGTGCCGTGCGAAAAGGTCACCTCACCTCCACCCAAATGAATGGTACGGGTGTGGAATCTTTCTACGCCGAGGAACTCGAAGCCGACGCACGAGCCGACGATATCTACGACGGCGTCCAGAGCCCCCACTTCATGGAAGTGGACATCCTCCAGAGAAGTCCCATGAACCCTCGCCTCAGCTCGCCCCAAACACTCGAAGATGCGTACCGCCCTCCGGCGGACCCTCTCGGTCAGCTTGCTTTCGAGAATCAGGTCCCGGATTTCCGTGAATCCGCGGTGATTCCCCCGCTTCACGCCGGTGTCGGGCTCCAAGAGGACGTGAGCGTTGACCGCACGTATGCCTCTGCGGCGTACTTCCTCCACCTCCAATCGATATCCTTCGAGAGGAAGCTTTTTCAACTCTCCCTGTACTACGTCCGGAGGTACACCGAGGTCGAACAGAGCACCCAACGTCATGTCGCCGGCAATCCCATTGAATGGATCAAAGACCAAAAGCTTCACCACGACTCCACCCCAGTTCCCGCTCCGAGGAAACGAATTCCGCTATGATACTCCCCCATGTGGGAAGAGCGCGTCGCCGCGATTCGCGAGCATTTCCGACGGTTTCTCGAAGACTTTTATCGAATTACGGTTTCCCCGCCGGCGGTCGAGATCCCTCCGCGTTTGGAACTGGGAGATCTGGCGTTTACCTTTCCTTTTGAGCTGGCAAAGGTTCTCCGGCGCCCACCACACCAGATCGCCCGGGAGGTCACCGAAAAGATCGGACCGGTTCCTTTCATCGAACGCGTGGAAGCTGCACCCCCGGGCTTCATCAATCTCTACCTGGATCGCGGCGGATGGTTTCTCGACCTCTGTCTTTGGCTACGACAGTCTCCTCCCAAACCCGGCGGCCCCAAGGTCATTGTGGAGCACACCAACATCAATCCGAACAAGGCGGCCCATATCGGACACCTGCGGAACGCCGTTCTGGGCGATACGTTCGTCCGGCATCTCCGAGCCCTCGGCCGCCGCGTCGAAGTGCAGAATTATATCGACAACACGGGGGTCCAAGTAGCCGACGTCGTGGTCGGGTTCCATCACCTGAGAGGTATGACGTTGGAGCAGGTGGCGGCGATCCCGGAACCCTTCGATTACTACTGCTGGGACCTTTACGCCGAGGTTTCGGAGTGGTACGAAGAGGACCCCGGGCGTCACCAGCTTCGTTTGCAGGCACTGGAAGCCATCGAACACGGCCGTGATCCCCTTTTCAGTCTGGCCGCCCACGTCTCCGACCGCATCGTGCTCGCTCACCTGAAAACGATGGAGCGCATCGACATCCGCTACGACGTGCTTCCGCGGGAAAGCGAAATCCTCCATCTGCGCTTTTGGGAAGAGGCTTTCCGACTGCTGCGGGAAAGAGGTGCCGTTACTCTCGCCGAGGAAGGACCCAACAAAGGCTGCTGGGTGATGACGCTGCCTCCGGCCGAGGGTCAGCCGGAGGAAACCAAGATCATCGTACGCAGTAACGGCACCGTGACGTACGTGGGAAAAGATATTGCTTATCAGCTCTGGAAATTGGGCCTGCTCGGAAAGACGTTTCACTACCGTCCCTTTTACACCTATGCGGACCGACACGTCGCGTGGGTGACCAGCACCAAGCCCTTCGACGGCGAGGAACCTGACTTTGGAAACGGCCACGAAGTGTATAACGTGATCGACGTACGCCAGTCCTACTTGCAGCGGGTGGTGGCCCAAGGGGTGCGCAGCCTCGGTTACGAGGCGGAGGCGGATCGTTCGATCCACTTCTCTTACGAAATGGTGGCCCTGTCGCCTCGCTGTTGCCAAGCTCTCGGCATCGAACTCAGCGAAGAGGATCAGCGGAGATCCTACGTAGAAGTTTCCGGCCGCAGGGGGCTGGGTGTCAAGGCCGACGACCTGCTGAACATCCTGTTCGAGCGCTCGCTCCAGGAGGTGGAGAAGCGCCAACGTGATTTGACGTCGGAACAGCGCAAGAGCATCGCGCGATGTATCGCGGTGGGAGCGCTCCGCTATTTCATGCTGAAATACACCCGTAATTCGGTAATTGCCTTCGATTTCGACGAGGCTCTCAGCTTCGAAGGGGAGACGGGGCCGTACCTGCAGTACACGATCGTGCGGTCGAACAACATCTTTCGAAAACTGGCCGAGCGTGACGCCGGCTGGAGTGGAAAGCAGCTTGAAGAGATGATCGGGCACCCACCCGAGGACGATCGCCTCCGCCGATGGCTTGCCGACGATAAGATCTGGGCTTTGCTTCGAGAGGTGTCCCGGCTTTCCGAGGTAACAGGCCAATCGGTCGCCACTCTAGAGCTCTCTACGACCGCCCGTCATGCCTTTAATGTGGCCCAACAGCTCAATCTCTTTTATCATAATTACCATATCTTGTCGGAGGAAGAACCGGAACGTCGGGTTTTCTATCTGCTGGTCGTAGACACCGCCCAGCGAGGCTTGAGGAAGCTGCTGGATCTTCTGGGAATCGACGTTCCAGAACGGATGTGACCCGCTACAGAATCTACTTCGGCTTAGTCCTGGGCTTGCTGTGGAGTTTCCCGGCTCCAGCCGCGGCGGAGACCGAGGAACCCGATCTGCCTCTGAACGAGTTGCTCGGCAACCGTGAGTATCGGCGCTTCCAAGAGAAGGAGAGGTACCGGGACCGTCTACAGATCTTACGCCGAGCCGTCGAGGTTCGCGCCCACCTTTTGCCTGAACAGATCGAGGATCATACGCTCGACGCCGTCAACCGTACTCTGCACGAACTCCGCTCACTGGTTCGGCACGCTTTGCGGTTGTCCGAAGCCGAAACCAATCAGAAGGAGCTCCAGCATCGGGAGGTCAAGCAACTGGAAATCCGTTTGCGCAAGCTGACGACCGAACTTTACGACTGGTCGATGGCTGTTCCGCTGGAGAACCGCGATTCCTTCGAGGAGACTCGCTCCGCGGTTGAAAAACTGCGCAACCGCTTACTCAGACAGCTATTCGGGTCAGCTCTGGGAGAACCCGTCGGTGCTTCCGCCATGCCTTCTTCGCTCCAAAGTTCCTTCCTGCCCGTCGGGTCTGGAAGCGCTGGGGCAGCAAGCGCCCAGAGTCTTCTGGATTTAGACAAGTTTACCGAAGAGGAGTTCCGCAAGATCCAATACACTACAAAGCTGTCGAAACGCATCGGCGTCTTTGTAGACATCGCACGGCGTCGCCTCGACGAAATCGAGCGGCGGCGGGACAACCGAGACGAGGAAGAGGAGGAGCCGAACCCTCTCGAGTTCTACACCTACCAGGAGCTTCTTCACGCCTACAACCGCGCACTCAACAGTGCGATGGCCAACATCGACGAACGGGCCACGCGCCGCCTCGACGAGGAGAAGGAAATCCGTAAGGCTTTGAAGAACCTCGGGAAGCACTTGCAGGAGATGGCGGACCGGCTCAACGCCTTGCAACCTTTCATCCGGGAGCAGCGCGACGAAGCGCTCGCCGAAACTTACGAGGAGGCTCTGCGTCTCACCGACATCGCCCAGAAGGGTGTGCAGTTCGGGCTGGGTGCACCGCCCGAGTGATCATTCGGGTCGGCGGCTGTTTCTCTCCCTCGGCTCCGGCTGAAAGCGCGTCCTCGGAAGCAGACAGGGTCGACGTTACCGGTTGAGTTCGACCACGCGTTCGGGATCGCAATCGTCCGCTCACTCAAGCCGAGTCTCGAAGCGAAAAAGGGACACTCCACTTCGATCTCACTTCGATTAGACCGCCCTTCCACCGAATTCACGCAAATGAAGCCGTGAGCGAGCCGCCTCCGCAATGTCTCGTCAAGCTTGCTGCGTTTTCCAGGTCCACGGCTCACGGGACGGCCGCGACCGCAACGCATTCGCTTCAGGATCATCCAGGAAAGACCCGTCGGCGGGATTCAAGCGCAACGGGCGCTGCAGAAGCCAAGCCAAAGCGGCGGCGTGGCACGCGATGTGTGCAGTCCGCATCACGCCTTGGTGGGCGGCCGGCCTACGCCGGCTGCGCACCGACCTGAAGAAATCCACGGCGTGCGCCTTGACTTGCAGACCGCCGACCGGTGTCGGAGGCGGAGGGAGCTCCTCTTTGAGGGTGGCCGGATGGACTTCGATACCACCCGCGTCTCCCGTTTCCACCCAGCCCTCCTCTCCGACGAACCGAACCGGACAAGTGCCGAGATCTTGAATCCAGCCCGGCCGCTCTCCGAACGGTGTGGCCAAGAAGTCAATCACCAGCTTCACTCCACTCGGATAGACGGCCGTCACTTGGTCCGCCTCCGGCCGGTACTCGATCGGCGTAGTC
>JAPXNP010000153.1:4065-5218 GCA_033811955.1 Acidobacteriota bacterium | reverse complement strand
CGCTAGAACATTGTGGCAATAGAGCAATACCGTGACCCGCCGACGGGACCCGACAGACTTGATAACCGAACGGTAGGCCGGCCCAAAGAAGGGCTGCCACCACTGGAACAAGATCACGTCGGGCTTCCAGGCCTCGATCCGTCGGCCGGCTTCCGCCCACGAGCCGGGACTTAGGGAGTCGATGAGCGGCAAGGAGGGTACCACCAAGGCGCTTGAACTGCAGTCATGCTGTGAGCGGCCCGGAAACAGCAGCGACGGGTACTGGCGCCGAAAGGATATGAGATTCACCTCATGCTTTCTTCCCAACGCCAGCGACAAGGAAGCGGTGTGATGAGCAATACCTCCTCGGAGGGGATGAGCCGGTCCTACGAGTACGATGCGCATGACCTGTCTTGTTCACACCTCGTGCGCCTCTAGACGGCTCCCCCAACGGCCGGTCACCGGCCCTTCGCCACGCTTTCGGCCCCGGTCAACCTCCGGTCTCCGCCCGGCAGAATCTCGCGAATCGAGTAGTCGTCCTCCTTTCGGGAACTATACGCGATCATCTCGGCCAGGAGTCCGAAGAAAAGGAATTGCACTCCTACGATCAAGAGCAGCACTCCCGCCATCAGCAACGGACGATCGCCGATCCAGCGTCCAAGAAACCAACCGACGGCCAGGTACGCCTCAATCACGAAGCCCACCCCAAAGAGTACGACCCCGACGGCTCCAAAAATGTGGAGCGGCTTTCGATTGTAACGAGTCAGCATAATGACCGTGAGGAGGTCGAAAAAACCACCAAACAATCTTTGCCAACCGTATTTGCTGCGTCCGAAAACACGCGGCCGGTGTTCCACCGGGACCTCTCCGATCCGAAAACCCCGGTAACCGGCTAAAACCGGAATATAGCGGTGCATTTCGCCGTAAACCGAAAGTTCTTCAACCACCTCCCGGCGGTACGCCTTGAAGCCGCAATTCATATCATGCAAAGGCACGCCCGTCAGAACCGACGTCACCCAGTTGAACAGCTTCGACGGCCATCGCTTACTGATAGGATCGCGCCGAACTCTCTTCCATCCGGAGACCAAATCGAAACCTTCTCCCAGTTTCTCGAGCAACTTGTGCATTTCACCTGGGACATCCTGCAAGTCGGCGTCCAGGGTGACGATGACTT
>JAPXNP010000153.1:2003-4055 GCA_033811955.1 Acidobacteriota bacterium | reverse complement strand
GAGCGGCCGACTTTCCGAAGTTTCGCCGGAACCGGATGATGGTGATCCGAGGATCCTCTTCCTGCAGCTCGAGCAGAATCCGCACGGAATCGTCGGTGCTGCCGTCGTCCACCACGATGATCTCCGCCTCGACCCCCAGCTCGTCCAGTTCTGCGCAAAGCTCGCGGTGAAGCTGCCGCAGCGAACCCGACTCATTAAAAACAGGGATGACGACGGACAGCTTCCGGATGCCGGTCATGATCTTTAGAAGGAAGGAATTATAGCACCCGTCATTCCGGCCGGCCTTTCGCGTACAGCGTAACGGGTACAGCGTACAGTGTTCCACAGGGCGCGTGCCACAGGCATCCCTGAGGACGTCTCAGAAAGGCATCGTCGGCCAACCGTCCTGCAACCTATTATGGTGCGAGCCGATTAGGAGTATGCCTTAGCTGTCAACCGGCATATTTGAAACGGCCTCATCCCTGCCTGCGGCTGGAGGAAGAACCGCGGCCACGGGCAAACCGTGATACGCGGAGCGCAACCGCCACGCAGTACAGGATGCCCGCGCAAGGGAGAGAAAGGGAGGGAGAGAAAGGGACACTGTTTTTCTCCCGCCTGCCACCACGGGCACGGGGACCACGGGGATTACGGGGAGGCGATTCTCCCACGGTCTCGTTGACGGCCGAGACGGCCGTCCTCCGGTCCGGCAAGCCCCCGATGCGCCACGGCCGCTTTGCGAAAGGTTAGAATCGGGCCTGGGTGCGAAATCTACAAACGGACGCGTACTGAGCGCTCGACGTGACACAAGGAAGGCGATAGCACCATGAGAGTCGGGATTGACGCGAGGTCGCTGCGGAGAGGACCGCCCGGGGTGGCCACCTACGTTCGCCACCTGCTCGCCGCGTTGCCGTACTTGGATCCCTGGGATCGCACTTGGCCTCGGAACAACCTGCTTTGGAACCAAGTCTGGGGGCTTTGGGGACAACTGTCCCGGCACTGGCAGCTGTACCACGCTCCGGCCTACACATGTCCGTTGGTGAACGTGTGTCCCGTGGTCCTCACCGTGCACGACGTGGCTTACCTGGCGCGTCCGGAGTGGTATCCGTACCGGCTCGATCCTGTCCGACGCGGCTACTATCGCCGTTCATTGCAAACGGCTCGGCGGATCATCGTTCCTTCCCGGTTTTCGTGCGACGAGATCACGTCACGGTTCCCGCACCTGGCGGACCGCGTGCACATTGTCCCCATGGGGGTAGGAAGAGAATTCTATCCCGATCCGGAGGGAGCGCACCGGGTGGCGCAGACATGGCGTTTGCCTGAGCGGTACCTGCTTCATGTCGGTGACCTGCATCCGCGGCGCAAGGTGGAGTGGATCATTGCGGCGGGCCGGCGGCTGGGTTTTCCCGTAGTGCTGGTCGGACGGCGACTGGTAGAGACTCCAGTGGATTTAGGAGCGGCAACCCTTCTCTCCGACCTTTCGCTGGAGGATTTACGAGGCGTGTACAGTGGAGCGGAGGTCTTCGTGTATCCCTCCCTGTACGAGGGTTTCGGCTTGCCGCTGCTGGAGGCGATGGCCTGCGGCGTTCCAGTGGCGGCCGTCGCGTGCGGAAGTATCCCGGAGGTCTGCGATGACGCCGCAGTGCTGGTTCCCCCGGATTTCGAGGCCGTTGTCGAGGGTGTCCGAGAGGCTTGCAATCGCAGAGCCGAGCTGGCTGAGGCCGGTCTGCAGCGGGTCGGCGAATTCTCTTGGGAGCGCACGGCGCGCTTGACCGAGGAGGTGTATCGCCAAGCTTGCACGTGACGATGTCCGGTGTTCGGGCACGAAAAGCTGCGTCCGTCCCCCCCGCTTCCTCGACGCCCTTCTTCAACCTGCCGAGCCGACCTCGTACCGTCCGGTCAGGCGGCCCCGCACGAGTCGGAACCGGTAGAGCAACCCGATCCCGGTGAGGACCAGGAAACGCTCCAAAGGGTTGGCGCGGGCTCCGTAGTGCTTCTCGTAAAAGATCCGCATGGCGTCGTAGAAGTGGAACAGGCTGTTACGGGGGTCCCGCGATGAACTGGCGCGCTTGTAGT
>JAPXNP010000153.1:0-1993 GCA_033811955.1 Acidobacteriota bacterium | reverse complement strand
CCGCCGCCCCGGGATGATAGTAGATCCGCCAGCCCGCCCGACTAACGCGGTAACAGAAGTCGAGATCCTCGCCGTAAAGGAAGAAGTCTTCATCGAGACCTCCAACCTTTTCCCAGACGGCTTGCCGGAACATGAGAAACGAGCCCGAGACGGCTTCGACCGGGTACGGCCGATCACCTTCCGCTTCCCCGGTTACGTAATAAGCGGAGAAGGTCGGATGCCGGGGAAACAGCGTCGAAAGCCCGAAAAGTCGGTAGAACGCCGTAGTTGGGCGGGGGATCCTTCGCCGGCAGGCGCGCTGGACGGTGCCGTCGGGATTTTCCACGCGGCAACCGACGATTCCGGCGTCGGCGGTAGTCTCCATAAACTCTAGACAACGGTCGATCGCCCCTTCCTGCACTTCGCAGTCGGGATTGAGGAGCAGGTAATACGAGGCTGGGCAACGGCGAACGCCTTGATTGCAGGCTTTGGCGAAGCCCAGGTTTCGCGGGTTGCGGAGAAGCTCCAGCCGCGGGTACTGCCGGGGAAAATCATCCAGAGGCTCGTCCGAAGAGGCGTTGTCCACCACGATCACCCGAAAATCCGGCTCTCGGGTATAGCGGTACAGGTCGGACAAGCAACGGCGCAGGTAGGCCGTGCTGTTATAGTTGACGATCACGACGGCAAGCTTCATCTCACCAGCCCTTCCACCGGTGGCGGAGCCAGTTGCGGGTCAGCCGGCGCCGTAACTCGGCCGGCGAGATTCGGGCCGCCGACAGGACTTGCCGGCGCTTCCCGCGAATCATTTCCCGCTGTCGAAAGGCGTCCCGCTTGGCCCGAAGAAACGTGCCGGCCCGACCGTGTCCGGCGAAGTAGGCCAGGCATAGGGCGTTGAAGAAGAGGCGTTCGGGAAGGTATTGAAGCAGCAGCCGGGTGGGGAAGTTCTTCCAGAAGACCAGCTCCGAATTCCGATGGCCGTAGTAAACGTAATTCTTGCTGAAGCGCCCGATGGACAGGTTGACCTTGTGCCGCACCACGGCGTCGGCCACGTAGAGACAACGGTGGCCGAGTAACCGGGCTCTGAGATTCAGATCGGCGTCTTCGTAGATGAGGAAGAAATCTTCGTCGAAGCCCTCCGTCTCCTCGAGTAGCTCCCGCCGGTAGAGAGCCGCCGCCGCGGACGGCCCGAAGACCTCCCGATTTTGTTGGTACCGGAGGAACGTCCGGCCGTGGCCTATCTTGAAAGCGGCGCCGATGACAGCCATGCCGTCCCCGGCGCTGTCGATGATCTCGGGCCGGTCCATCCGGACCACCCGGGAAGCCCAGAAGGACCACTCCTCGCCCGTATGCTTCAGCAGGTTCTCGAGCCAGGTGGGTTCGACCACAATATCGTTATTGAGGACGGCCACCAAGTCGGATCGGGAACGACGGATCCCTACGTTGCACGCCGCGGGAAAACCGAGGTTCGTCTGATTGCGGATCACATGAACCGACGGAAACCAGGCTCGGACCCGCTCGGGAGTGTCGTCTTCCGAGGCGTTGTCGATCAGGAAGACCTCGTCGGGGAGACGGCTTTGGGCCAGCAGGGAATCGATACAAGCTTTCACCACCTTGCGCCCGTTGTAGTTGATGACAATCGCCGCGACGGTAGGTGGCACGGCCGGGTATTATAATGCCTTCTTTCATCATGGTCATGGACAAGCCGGCCGAGATCCTCGGATCGGAGACCAGGGCGGTTGAGCCGGCCGCCATGCGGCGCGAGCTGAAAGCGTTGTTTTCTTCGGGCCCGTTCCTGGTGGCCGTCGACCTGGTTCTTGTTCTTTCGGCTTATCTGGCCGCCTGGTTGATTCGGATGCACGTCCCTCTCCCCATGACACAGGAGCTCTTGCCGCAAGAGCGTTGGGGAGTGGTAAATCACTACTGGTGGTTACTGCTGGGCGGCCAGGTGTTCTTTCTTTACATTTTCGGCTTATACGACGATCTCCGAAGTCTTCGGTACCGCGAAGTCCTGAGT
>JAPXNP010000152.1:0-5219 GCA_033811955.1 Acidobacteriota bacterium | reverse complement strand
ATGTTGCGGCGATCAAGGGCTATGAGCGCTTCTTGGCGCAGTTTCCCAACGTCGGTGACGTTCGCTCCAACCTTGGGGCGGCCCTGGTGGCGGTCGGCGAGTATTCCCGGGCTATAGAGGAATACGAGCAGGCCGTGAAGTCCGGCAACTGCCGGGATGTGCCGGCGGTTCGGTTCAATCTTGCTCTTGCGTACTACAAGATGGCGGAGTTTTCCCGGGCGGCCGCGGAGCTGGAAGAAGTCCTGGCCGCTCGCCCAGACGATTTGCGGGCGGCCTTATTACTTGGCGACTGCTGGATGCGCCAGGGTGAGTACGACAAGATCGTTCGGCTGTTGACGCCTTTCGAAGCCCGGTACCCCGACGATATGGCCCTGACCTATCTGTTGGGTACGGCCCTGATCCGCACGGGAGAGGTTGAGAAGGGCTCATTGTTGGTGGATCGGATTCTCCGCAAAGGTGATTCGGCCGAGGCTCACCTCATGCTGGGTACCGCTTATCTGATGGGGGGTGATATAACCAGCGCGGTGGAAGAATTTCGCAAGGCCGTCGAGCTGAATCCCAACCTCCCGTCCGTAAACGGTCTCTTTGCGAAGGCGTTGCGCGATTCGGGGCGTCTTGACGAGGCCATCCCCTATTTCCGTAAAGAGCTCGAAGTCAACCCCTTTGACTACAACGCGAACCTTTACTTGGGAGTTTACCTATACAACCGGGAGCAGCGATACGAAGAAGCATTGGAGCATTTTGCGAGAGCGTTGAAAGTTCGTCCCGGGGATCTAGCCGTGCGGTTCCAGATTGCGTTGGTGTACATCCTTCAGAACCGCGTTGATGAGGCTTTACCCATCGTGGAGGACATCGTCAAGCAGGTTCCCGATTTTCAAGAGGGTCACGTCACGCTGGCCCGACTCTACTTTCGACTGCGTCGTACCGAGGAGGCACAGCACCACCGGGAAATTGCCGAGCGGCTGAGACAGGAGAAAGAGTCCAGGGCGGTCAAGGAGATGCCCACCGGATCGGTCGAGCAGCCCTGATCCAATGTGTGACCGATATCAAGCATGGGTTCGCTCGATTCGTAGCCGGTAGGGCGCACGAGCCTTTTCCCTCTGAGTCAAAACCCGATGCTGACTCCTCCGTCCACGGTTAGGACGGTACCGGTTATAAAGCGGGCGGCGGGTGAACTAAGATAGACCGCAGCCCAACCGACGTCCTCCGGATCGCCGAAACGACCCATGGGGGTGCGTTGCAGGATCCGACGCGAGCGTTCCGGATCCCCCGCTACCGTCCGGCCGAACAAGGGGGTCTCGATCCAGCCCGGAGCGATTGCATTGACCCGTACCCCATGCGAAGAGACCTCCGTTGCCAGGGTGCGTACCAGTCCCAGGTAAGCCGACTTGGCGGCCGAGTAGGCGACGACATAGGGAATGCCGAAGAGGCTGGCCATGGAAGCCGTAAAGAGGATGTTGCCGTGACCTCGCTCCATCATGCGGGGAAGCACCGCCCGAGTGAGCGCGAAAGCCGCCGTGACGTGGACGCGAAGAACCGACTCGAACTCTTCCAAACTAGTCTCGACGGCGGGTTTCTTGACGGAAGTTCCCGCATTGTTGACGAGAATGGTAAGCGGCCCGACACGGCGCTCGGCTTCGTCGGCCAGCCGGCCGGCGGCGTCGAGTTGGCAAACGTCATGGGCTATCCAGTCGGCTGTGTCACCAAGTCGATGAGCCGCCTCCTGAAGAACGTGCGGTCGTCTTCCCACCAGAACGACTCGAGCTCCCGACTGCACGAAACATTGCGCAATGCCGAAGCCCAGGCCGGTACCGCCCCCGGTTATCAGAGCTGTTTCGCCCTTTAAGGAAAAAGGCTCTTGGAGCATTGGTTCTCCTCCCTCTCCAGGGTTTCAAGCAGCCCGCGGATGTACCCCAATGCGTGTGCCATTCCGGCATGCCAGGGAGCGGCGCAGGACATCTGCGGCGTGTGGTCCGGGATGATGACGCCGTCAAACCCGTTCCGCTTCAGAATACGAAGGATGCGCAAGATGTCGACGTCCCCTTCGTCAATGAACGTCTCACGATAACGCGGCACCTTGCCCCGCACGTTGCGTAGATGGACGTAGGCCACCGCTCCCCTCCGCGAATATTCGTCGACCGCTTCATAGACGTCTCCTTCCGTCATTTCGGCCAGCGTTCCCACGCAGAGCTCGATCGCGTTGGCCGGACCGGGATAAATCGCCAGCAAGCGGCGGTACATGTAAGGCTGGTAAATCAGGCGGGGTTGACCGCGCATGGTCGGCAAGGGAGGGTCTTCGGCGTGGGCCGCCAGCCGCACTCCGACTTCTTCAGCGACCGGTAGGACGACGCGCAGAAACTCCTCCAGTCGCCGCCAGAGTTCCTCATGGGTGACCGGTGGTTGTGGTTCAGCCGGCGCCTGCGGATCATAAATCATATTCCAGACCATGCCTTTGGGCATGGGCTTGTCGAAGGTTCCCTCCATACCGACGGAGAGAGCCTGTCCCCGGGCATACGGCCCTACGGTGCGTCCGCAGACACCGGTGAGGCTGAAGTTGTAGCCCATGACGGGAATGCCCGTCGCCCCCAGTCGCCGGATGATCTCCTTGAGGTTCTCCAACTGCTTGGCCTTTTGGGGCCCGTCAAGCAAGACGTCGTGCCAGTGGGCCGGATCGAAGTTCTCGATGGCGGCCAGCTCGAGACCAGCGGCGTTGACGGCTTGTTTCAACATTCGGAGCTCTTCCAAACTCCAAATGCGGTCGGGGTCGCCGGCCCGCCCCCAGCCGCGGTCGTCGCCCGTCGGCTGATTATCGATGGAGGCGTGGGCGCCGTCCCTGAAGTAGTCGACCAAGTGGGCCACGACATGCGTCGCACCGGCCTGCCGGGCGAAACGGAAATTTTCCTCGGTCAACATGTGGCGGTACAGGCCTAGTCCAAGTTTCATCTGTATTCGACTTCTCCCGGTCTGCAGCCCGTCCCGGCTCGGACCCCAGATCAGCTCATCGCCTTATCTGACCCTCGATGTGCGGGGCTGAGTTTAGCACCTCAAGGTGATGACTCAGCAGGGTACGTCGGCTTGGCCGGGCCGTTCCGCACAGGAGCCGGCGGCGGATAGGTAGGTCAATTATGGAAGGCCGGCGGCGTCCGCGAGAGCCGTCAAGCGCAAACGAACGGGTCGTTCGGAGTAATCGTGTGCTTCGTCGGGAAGTGGGCCCTGAGCACAGCCGGCGGGACGGCAAAACACCTTGATCGGCGCGACCGGAGGGGAAAGAAAGGGCGTCCAGCTGGACGCCCTATTTGTCGGCTTTGGGTGTCCCCGCAGAATCCTTGCGTGTAAAAGCCCGGCGCCAGCGAGGGCGCAAATCGCGAAAACCGCCGCCCAAAACCTCCTCAGTGGGGTTTACTACCACGAACGCTTTCGGGTCTTGAGCGTGGACCACGGATTTGACACGATCCACTTCGTCGGGCGCGACCGCGCAAAACAAAACCGTGCGGGGCGCACCGGTGTACATACCGACGCCGCTCACGGCCGTTACTCCCCGCTTCACTACGGCCATGAGTTGCTCACCTACCTCCTGGGCCTTTTCCGTGATGATAATGACGAGCTGCTCATGTCGGTGGAGGAACGTAATCTCGGTGGCCGCCTTAGCCAGGGAGCGTAGCAGGTCGAGCCCAAGCACTTGCTCTTGACTGAGAACCTCTCCGGGGGAAGCCCGCAGGCCGGCGGTAAACAGGGCGAGGGCGTAGATGAAGGCATAGAAGGCGACTACGCAAGTCACGACCCAGCGTCCCGGGATGGTTCCCAAGGCCGCATGTTGAAAGAACATTTCCCAGCCGTACGTGTCGGAAGGATAAAGAACCAGTTTTAGGATCCAGGCGAGCCCCATCACCGTGAAGATCCAAATGTAGTTCCGTCGTAATCGTCGTCCGATCGCTTCCCAAACGCTGATCGGGAATTCAGGATGTAACAAACTGGCGACCAGGCGGGCTGACCACTCCTGATGAGGACGGTGCGGAGAACGCAGCATGGGGGCGAAGAAGTCGGTCTCCATGAGCCTGACTCTCAAGGCCCAAAGTTCGTAATAGCGGTATCTCCGAGCTTCGATGATCAGGAAGAGGAAGATTAGAAGCAAACTGATCAGGATGACGACGTGCGAATGTTCGACTGAGCTGAACGCAAAGGTCAGAACCGCCGCCGTGGTAACCACCGCCCAGTTGGTCGTATTGTCGAGTCGCGATCTCCACGTGTTGGAGCGGGAGATCTCTCCCCGGTAAAAGTGGACCATCGCGGAAAAGAAATCCGAGGGCCGCAACTGATAGGGACCGTAGCTCCACGTTTCGTCCGGCCGTGAAGGCTCCGCTTCGGAGGAACGGACTTGATCCGTATCGGCTTGATGCTTTTCGGGAGGATCGTCGTTTCTCTCTCTCATTACGATAGATTGCCTCGACCGCGTCGAATCCGGTAAGGATTACGATCTTGCCGCCATCTTAGCGCGCCGCGCTACGAAAGGGGAAGCTCTTGAAAAGGCGGTTCAGAGTTGTGTTCGAGACGGTCCGACCGGAGGCGACCTGTCGGGCGAAGCCGGGTCGACCGGAAAGACGACCGGAATTCAGCGCTATGTCCTGACGATCCCGGCATTCTTGCCACGGACTCAGTTGGTGAAAAACGGGGGATCATATTCAACGGCACGAAGACCGTGTCTTTCAGACCGAAGGCGGTCGCTCAACAGTGAACGGAATCGGAACACTTTGGTTATCCCTGATTGCATTGGCTTTGCTAAATTCGCTATGCTCGTCAGCGTTATGCCGCATTTTTTCATGCTTGCGCTGAGCCTTCTGACCTTTGCCGCCGGTGAACCGGAGATGCCGACTCTCAGTTTCGAAGGCAAGGCTTTCGTGGAGGCGTTCAACGCAGCCTCCGATCGGGGGAGAATAGTGGTGGTTATCTCCCCTACTTGCGGTCACTGCCTTCAGCTGGCTTCCCAAGTAAACGAAGTTCTCCAGCAGTATCCGGAGGCGCGCCTGCAAGTGTTTGTTCTTTGGTCACCGTTCATGCGTACGGACAATCGAATGGTGGCACTGCGTGCCGCCGGTTACCTCAACGATCCTCGAGTGCAGCATTTTTGGGATCTCTGGAGGTTCGGAAGCCGGATTTACACGGAGCAGCTCAAGGTTCCGCCGATGGAAGCCTGGGACATGCTGGTTTTCTATAAGCCTCAC
>JAPXNP010000151.1:0-5242 GCA_033811955.1 Acidobacteriota bacterium | reverse complement strand
GGCCCGTCACCTCACGTACCGGTAATGGTCGCCTGCCGGAGTTCGGAGTTGCTACGACCGGCAATTTGTCGCGGACTTCATTTGGCCGGTTCCCACCCCGACGAACGGCGTCGACCTCTTACTGTCGGCGGCCGTGGCGAAACCCTTGTCCGAAAACGATGAAGCCAGCTCAGAATACCGTTAAGATGAGCGGCATGGAGAACGAACCTGTCGAAAGACTCCTACGCAATCTCCCTGCCGTGGGCAAGTTCCTCGAAGACGCTCAGACGACTGAACTCATCCAGCGCTTCTCCCGCTTTCAGGTAGTCCAGGCGTTACAAGAGGTTTTGGAAGAAATGCGACAGGAAATCCGACAACGGCGACTCGGCGCCGACGAGATCCCAGAGCGAGCCCGCAAAATCATGGAGACGGTTCGGTATCGGCTGGAAACGCAGTCCCGTTCCAGCCTGCATCGTGTTGTGAATGCAACGGGAATCCTTTTGTTGACCAACGCGGGCAGGGCTCCATTGGCCGAGCCCGTTTTCGAGGCCATGCGTGAGCCGGTATGCCGGTACAGCAACCTGGAGTACGACCTGACTCTCGGCCGGCGCGGACACCGGGACATCCACATCGAGGGACGCTTGCGCCGCCTGCTTGGATGCGAAGCCGCCACCGTCGTGAACAATGCGGCGGCGGCGCTGGTCCTGATTCTGAACACGCTGGCTCGGAATCGGGATGTTCTGGTGTCACGAGGCGAACTGATCGAGATCGGAGGGTCCTTCCGGCTGCCGGAGATCATGCAGGCCGGGGGTGCCTTTCTGAAGGAAGTCGGCACCACGAATCGCACTCGAACGGCGGATTATGCCGACGCCGTCGATGAGAACACCGCTTTAATTCTTCGAGTACACCCCTCCAACTACCGGGTAGTGGGCTTTACGGAAACGCCGCCCTTGGTTGAACTCATCGAAGTGGCGCATCGTCACAGTGTGCCCCTGGTTTACGATGTGGGGAGCGGGCTGATGTTCCCCGACCGCCACCCCGCCCTCCGGGAGGAACCAGCGATCAGCCAATGTCTAACGCAGGGAGTGGACTTGGTTTGCTCGAGCGGCGACAAGCTATTAGGCGGCCCCCAAGCCGGCCTCATCGTCGGCCGGCAGGCTCTTGTGGACAAGATCCGACGCAATCCCCTTATGCGGGCGATGCGGGTCGACAAGATGGTCTACGCGGCTCTCGACACGACCCTTGTCGAGTACGCCACCGGACGCTATCGCTCCGTCCTGCCGGTGTGGAGCATGCTTCAGCTCTCCGACGAGGAGATCCGCCGGCGGGTTGAAGCCGTTCAGCAAAGATGCATTGGAGGGAACCTGATCGTGGAGATCGAGCCCGGACATTCCTACCTGGGAGGAGGGTCGGCCCCCGGCGAAGGAATTCCCACATGGCTGCTGGCGCTTCAGAGTACGCAACTGACCGCCCGAAGTATTGAAGATGCCCTCCGCCGTCACACGCCTCCGATCCTGGCACGGATCGAAAAGGAGCGGGTGCTGCTCGACCTACGCACCGTTTTCCCGGACGAAGACGAAATTCTCGCCTCAGCCTTGCTCGGCCTGGCGAAATCCGGTTTTGCCGAGGCTCACGACAGCTCCTCGTGATGGATGCGTCCCGTCTCGGTGTCGAACCAGGCGATGGTACTTCGACCGTTCATGCCCAGAACCTCTCCGGGATTCAGCAGCCAACAGTCGGCCCGGCGTTCCGCGAACGCCTTGTGGTCGTGGCCATAGCAAACCAGGTCGAAAAGCCCCGATAAGGCCAAAGGTTCGGCAATCTCCGGATAGTGATTGACGGCAATCCTCACGCCCCCCAGTTCCAGCCGTGCCAGCTGACCGTGCAGATGCACGTGCGGGTACCGTGAGGCCACCTCGGCAATCATTCTCGGATCCCCTTCGTTGTTCCCCCACACCAAGTGGATGGGGACCTCCACGCCTTCGGCAAGGTGGCGGATCATAAAGGGACTACACAAATCTCCACAATGCAGGACGGCGCCGACACCCTCTTGCCGGATCAGCTCCAGAGCCTGCTTTAGCTTCCAGATGTGATCGTGCGTGTCTGACATCACGGCAATACGCATGGTGTCCTCTCCTCCCTGTTTTCGGTCGAAATGTCGTCAACATTCTAACCGGCTCAGGCTCTCCCACCGAGATTCATCGCGGAGGCCGGACGTCTACTTCTCGACCAGCCGAAGGTCCGACAATCGAGAGGTGCGGGCGTCCTCACCCGCGGCCGGTAGTCCTTGGACAGCCGAGACGGACGTCCTACGAACCTCTTTCCCCGGGATCGGAGCCAAGCTACTCCGACGAAGGACAGTCATTCCAAGTGGCCCGCCGTGGCCGCACGGCAGAACCCTCGTTCCGAGCGACGGACAAACTCCACCAGGTAGTCAGCATGGGCGGAGCCCAGCGCGGACAGCTCCGCCAGCCGCTCTTCAAGTTTTCCGGCCCCCAAGAGAATCCTGTAGGCTTGCTTCAGCAAGCGGATATCCTCCGCCGTAAAACCATGTCTGCGCAACCCGACCAAGTTCAGAGCTCGGGTGCGGGCCGGAACCCCGTCCGCCAGGAAATAGGGCAGGACGTCTTTTTCCACCTTGGCGTTGCCACCCACCATGCTGTAGCGGCCAACCTGGCAAAACTGATGAACCACCACGCCGCCGGAAAGAAAAGCGTGAGACTCCACCCGCACGTGCCCGGCCAGACAGACATTGTTGGCCAGGATGACTCCGTCCTCCAGCCGGCAATCGTGAGCCACGTGCGCATACGCCATTAGAAAGTTTTCATTGCCTACGACGGTCTCTCCGCCCGCATGGGTGGAACGATGGACCGTCACTCCCTCGCGGATGATGTTGCCGTCACCAATCCTCAAGCGCGAGACGTCTCCCTTGAACTTGAGGTCCTGCGGCGTTCCCCCCAAGATCGCCCCTTCATGGATCCGATTCCCCTTACCCACGGACACGCCGGCCTTAACGACGGCCCGGGCAGCCACCGACGTGTCGTCGCCGATAACCACCCCTTCTTCAATCAGTACCCATGGACCGATCACGACGCCCTCTCCCAGTCGGGCCGTGGGATGCACGATCGCCGTAGGATGAACCCTCACTTGTTGCATGTACGACGTACCCTCCATTCCCCAGGACGCTACAGCATAAACCGCCGACCGCCTCAACGTCACGCCCGGCACGACATTTCCCGTCGAGATCGAGGCTTCCGCCCATCTATGGCGTACCGCGTATCGGGTTCTGCGTACGGCACAGAGGTTACGGGCCGCGCGGCACTGCTGCGTCAAGCCTCCGGGCTTCGTGGGGAGGATGCCTCCTCATAAGAAGGCCTGCCGAGACGTAACTGAGAAAGACTTCTTTTTCTTAGCTCATTACTCTTAGGAGGGCCATAGAGAAGTGGACGCCACAGTGATATGCGAGGTTCTCACAGGAGCGCTGCTCCTGTGTGGTTTGACCATACGTTGGACGCCCAACATCCTCCCATTAGGAGGAGAGGGAAATAAAGTCTCCAGCGCGATTTGCAATGCGAATTACAGTAGCGGTGTCGGTGATCGGCTTCGGCCTGACGACTGAGGCCGGCGGGCCAGGCGGGGTCCCAGGGACATGATCTTTCCGGCAAGAGTCGATTGGGTGGCCCGTGAGTCGCCCGACTGGAGCCCGTCCCACACGGTCTTTATCTTCCTCAACAGCTCCACCACCTCACAAGAGGTCCGTGGTAACGGCTTAGGATCCGACGGCGGACTCGAGCCGATTCTAACCGACGGTCTCCGGATACCCGAGAGCGAGGTATTCCTCATGCTGCCGCCGGAGACCTTGCAATACCTGTGGACAGGACGCACTTTTCCGGCGTTCAACAGGTGGGTCCGGGTGACGGCGTCAGAGTCGGTCGAAGTCAATGCCCGCTTGTAGGCGCATGAACGGGAGTGCACGGATCCTCTTGTCGCGAATCAGTCCCTCCTTGTCATCCGCCGGAATCGGATCCGCTGTTGAGCGACCTCTCCATCGCGGGTCTTCAGCCGACCACCCGGTTTGCCGGGGAAGCGGTGGTTCGGGTCAATCACCGGACGTCCTGGGCCTTGGTCAATCCCTCTGCGGACCGACCGGTGCAGGTGACGTTACATCTGGTCGACCAGCAGGGCAACCTGGCAGGCGAGGCTGATGTCACTCTCGCTCCGTTACATCGGATCGGCCGGTTCCTGAGCGAGTTTGAGGGCATGGAGGAATCTCCCACCCACTTCAGTGGAGTGCTGAGATGGAGAGCACGGGGCCGATCGCCGCGGGTGGGCTCTTGAACCTGGCTCCCGACGGTATGTTGGTCGATATTCCCTTAGCCTTTCCGAGTGTCGACTGATTCAGGCCAGCGCTCAGGACGACAGGTGATACAATCCGACGGAGAAATCTTCCGGACGCTGTCACAGAAGCCGGAAACCCGACGCGCTCCCGGGACCAGTAGGACCACAGCATGGTCTCCGGCTTGGCCTTGCACGCAGGCGGTGGGCCAACAGACGGAAGATCGTCTGCCTTTGATTTGATATGCAGCAGTGGCATGTGCCGGACGTAGATATCGTGTTCCCCTTCCACGCCATGTCCTCTTTCACAATCGCTGAGGGAGACTCCCGTGCGAGGAGCCCCGAAAGCTGTAGGAATCAGGCCCTAGAACCGCTGAGCCATCGTCGATCCCCCGTCATGTTCAATGCGTCCGACGTCCCGAGCGTCCATAAAACATTCGGCCGGTCACCGAATCATCCCGGTTTTCCGTTCCAGCTTGCGAAGACCCGCTCCACCATGCAAACCGATTGTCCCCGCCTCGAAGTCGACTTCCAGTTAATGCTGAAAATAGGGGTGAAATCCGAACCTCTTTTACCTACACTTTATCGACAGAAGGCGGTAGAGATAGGAGGTGCTCCTTCTCTTGGCTTTAACTGTCTGAGGCAAAAAGCATATTTCCCCGGATTACAATTTTTTCGAGTATTCCGGCGGAAAATCCGAGTGAGTGACGAGCCCCAAGAAGTCCAAGGAAAGAGCGCGAGAATACGAGACAACTTCGTGGAAAGAGCGGATACGCCCGGCCGCGTGCTCTGAGAGCGTCTGGAAAGACAGGATTCCGAAAGATGAGCGCGTCGGTGATACGAGGTTTGCCGCAGCCGGACTCTTCGACTGTCGTTGGGGTCGGCATTCTGTTTGACCAAAGTGATTTTAAGGAGGATGACCGTGAGA
>JAPXNP010000150.1:0-5291 GCA_033811955.1 Acidobacteriota bacterium | reverse complement strand
CTCCGGGCTCGTGTTCGGTCTGGTACTGCCGTTCCACTTCGTCGAGAAGGAACTGGGCCGTTTCAGCGCGCAGGGCTTGTTCGAAGGCGTCTTCCAGGGCGGCTCGAGTCCGTTCCATTTGGTCCCTCGCCTGTTCGAGTTTGCGATCCTTGCCGGCGTTCTCCAGCCGCTCTTTGAGTCTTGCGAGTTCCTCGGAGACAAGGCCGTGACCCTCGGAGGCCCGCCGGGCCTCCCCTAACGCACGCTCGATCCAAGGTTGCCCTTCCCGTTCGGCCGCTTCCAGTATTTCCGGTTCCGCTTCCAGGCTTTTGCGAAGTCCGTCCTCGAGTCCCTTGGTCTCATCCCGCTCGCGTTTCAGTTCCCGCCACTGCGGAAGTCGAAGGCACCGGTCCCGTAGTTCGCTTTCCTGTCCCTCACCGAGCCCGGCACGGGCGAGCAGAGAGAGTTGCTCTTGCCGCTTGTCTGCCAGAGCTTGTTCCAGACGCCGGAGTTCCGATGTGTTGCTGCGGACTTCGTGCTCAGCGTCTTCGGCCGCCTCCCGACGTCTGGCGACGGCGTTCAGCGCAGCCTCGAGGGACGGGACGGACCGATCGGAGGGAGGTTCTCCCCACCGATCGAGAAACCCGATCAACGTTTCGGTTACTTGGTCCATCCGGGACTCCAGCAGCTGGATGCTGTCCTCCTTCTTCGCCCGCTCTGCGGCGGCCTCCCAGTACTGCTTTACGAGGAAGTGGAACTTGGCAAAATCCAACGTCTTCTCCGGGTCGACGCCCGTGCGCGCCCGCAATCGCCGGCAGGCGTCCCGGACCGCGGCCTCCTCGGCGGCCAGCTGTTCCAGAGCGGTTTGGGCTTGTCGGCGTTCGCGGTCGGCCAAAAGACCCTGCTCGAGCTGAAGTTCTTGTTCTTTCAGTTCCCGCCGACGCGCCTCGACTGCGGCACGGCTCCACTCTTCAGGACCGACGAGACCGGTCGCCTTCCATTTCGTTACGGCCGCTTCCCGAGCGGACCGAAAGTACCACCACCGGACCCAGAAGGTTCCCAGCACTGCTGCGACGGCGCCGGCCGTAAGCCAAGGAGATCCGACAATCAGACCCTCCACCAGTGCGACCGCCGAGCCCGCCAAGATGAGAGCCAAAGGAACCCGCACGAGCCGGTTCGACGAAATCTCTTCCGCCGTCGCCCAAGCCTGCAAAGCGTCGAGTCCGCTTCGAATTCGGTCGATTTCCTGCCGGCTGGGCGGTTCACCCACGCGTTCAGCCTTCCATTCGAGCTCGCGCTTCCGGCTGCACAACTGGTGAAGGCGCTCCGCGAGCTCGGCAGCCTCCTCCAAGACTTCGGAGCTCAGGTTGGGTGCCGCAGTAGCCGTCGCTCCCAGATCTCGGCAGGCTTGTTTATACTCTACGAGGGCCGCCAGAAGGTTTTCCTCCTCTTGTTCCCGGCGTTCCCGAAGCCGTTTCAGTTCGCCCAGCCGGTCGCGCTGGGCTTCGAGATCCTCTTCTGGGGGCCGCTCCGCCGCGAAGCCGCTCTGCTCCAGCCTCTCCAGAGCGTCCTGTAGAAGAGCCTCCGTCTTAAATCTCTCCTTCCGTAGCTCTTCTGTTTCTTCCCTCAGCCGGTCGAGCTGCTCGGGCTCGTCTCCTTGAAGCCGTTCCATGTGAGGGGGATACGCCGCCAGTTCGATGTCGAGGCGGGCCCGCTCGTTCCGGGCGCGGAGGTACTCCTCAGCCCGTTGGAGACAGGGCAAACGACGCATGTGTTGCTCCAGGCGCTTTTGCTTGGCCTCCATCTCGGGCAACGCGGCCTCTTCCTGCTGCAGTGCCTGATACTCGCGCTGGACCTGGAAGTATCGTCTACGGGCCTCCTCGAAGGCCCGCCGGCAGCTGCTCCCCGCATGCTTGGTAACCAAAAAGGGAGCCTCCTTTCGGAGGGCCGCCAGGTCGAACCCTCCCTGCAACTGCCGGCGCACTTCCCGCAGAAATCGCCGGTCCTCGGCCTCGGCTGCCAGGAGGTGCTCCAGATCGAGCCGGTAATAGAAGAATTCGTCGGGATCCGCTATCGGCGGCCTTTCCGCAAGACCGCCGTCTCGGCGCCACGTGATGCTCCCTCCTTGGCGGCTCACCGACCAGGTGGACTCGGTGTTGGAAAACACGGCTTCAAGATAAAGATCCGGCGGGTCGCCACGTTTGGGGCTCTCCAACAGAAAACGCAAGGCCCGAACCAAGCTGCTCTTGCCCACCGCATTGGGTCCGACTATCAGATGAATCCCACCGCTCAGACCCTCGACGGCGAAACCCGGCTCGATGCCGGGGAGCTTCACGATCTCAAGCCTCGTGAGTCGCATCCTGCGCCTCCCGTTGGATCAGCATGCGATCGAGCAGCCTCAAGCCCATCTCCCGAACCCATCTCGCCAAGTCGTCCTCATCGATGCCCCGGTGTCCGAGCTCAAGCCAGGTACGTTCAGAAGCCCGCGGTTCCAGACGCTTCCGGACCTGCTCTAAAAACGCCCGCCGCTCAGGGTCGGTCTCCGGCCGCTCCAGTAAGAGCAGCTTCCCGGCCAACAGTCCCGGCGGGTCGGCTCGGGCGGCCAATTGCTCCAACTCGATCTGGGGCCGGATCGCCGTCTCGGTCCTGTCCACGAAGAAATGCCGCCGTAGATCGACGGGAAGCTCTTCCCGGTACTCCGGCCGCTCGAGGTGAGCCAGAATCTCCGCCGTCCCGCCGGTTCGTCCTTCCAGCCGCAGGCGCAGGCCCACCACCTCCGGCGGACGCCGAGACGCGTCGAGCGTCTCGTTCAACTTGCGGCAGGCCGCCAGCAAGCGGTGCTCCACCTCCTCGGGATCACCGAGATTGCTGCAGTCGAGTGTCAAAAGCTCCCAACGAACCGGCCCCAGAACCCAGTGCTCCACCCGCTCACAGCAACCCCGGGAGATCTCAAGCAACCAGGGGCCGCGGGGACCGGGCTCTCCGGCGTCGAGGGCGGTGATCGATCCGAGGTATCCGAAAGGTCGCGGCGGCTCGAGAGAATCGGGCCGATGAATATGCCCCAGGAGCCAGCCGTCGAGCCCGGCACTCTGCAGCTCGACGGTGGACACCGGACCGTATGAGCTTCGCGGCTGATCACGGTCGCAGTGGAGGAGCCCCAGGTTTACCCCGGGACCGCGCTCGAAGGAAACACCCTCGAGAGGATTGTCCCGTTCCCGGCCCGGCACCAGGGAGCGTCCCCAGAGGGTCACCGTTTCGCCGTTCGATTCGACCGTCACGCTCTCCCAACGTCCGTCGGAGCCCAAAAGCCTTAGGTCGTGGACCTCTCGGGCCAGGCGCGGCAGAACCTTCGAGTCGTGGTTGCCGGCTACGGCGAACACTCGGATATCGGCCTGGATCAGTCTTTGGATACCGGACCGCAACGTACGGTAGGCTTCAAAGAAGTCGTCTTCGTGCTCCACCAGGTCGCCGGCCAGAGCCACGACGTCGACATTCTCACGGAGAACCTCTTCGACGATTCTTTGCCAAGCCGCCGCCGGTCCCAACTCGCCGGCCCGCGGGGTGAGTCCTTCCGGGAGCCGGGACGGCCTCCGTCCCAGATGCATATCTCCGACGGCAAGGATTCGCAGCATGATCGGCCTCGATGATTGCGGACGCCGGGTTCATTCTGGACGACTGCCCGCTCCTTAATACTCTAACGCACCGGACCGACGCCTCCCCGCCTTGACCGAGCGCTTCTTCCGACGGCGCCCTTCCCCGCAACTGGGAGCCGGGCTCCTTCCACCTCCGTGATCCATGTCGTCGACGGCGCCGGGGTGATTAATGCTCGACCGGCTCCATCGGTGTCCAGCGTTGAGGGTCGAGTTCATTCGGGTCGAACCGAGGGTCATTGGTCAACAGGTACTCATTTCCGTCCGTCCAGACGCGGTCGCAGCCGAGAGGCGGCTCCACGGGAGGAAAGTCCAACCCCGGCGCAACATATGTCTCGACTCCCCGGACCGCCTGGCCGTAGTCTTCAAAAACGCGGTCCATGGCGCGGCTTCGGCGATAGTAGGAGTCGACGATCATGTCGTCGACCTCGGAAAGCGTTCGGGAGATCTCCTGCATGCGCTGGAAAATCTGCAGCTGCGAGTGCAGAGCCTGCCGGGTCAGTTCGGCCGTCATTCGCGTCACGCCGACCAGCCAGTCAACGTCGGCCTCGGCCGAACGCATAATGACCGGCGCCCATCGGGCGAAGGCTTCGGCCTCAGCCGCAAGCGCCCGCAGCACCAAGGTGTGCACGGGCGATTGGTGGAGGGATAGGACGCCGTAAATACCCGGCATGGCCAGGGACGTGGAATCCGCCGGCAAGCAATAGACCTCGACCCATTTCCCGCCCTCTTCCAAGAGCGTCACCTCGCTCAGAGCCGCTTCACACTGCTGACTCGGCATTACTTGGAACGGGGAGGCGGGGTGGAAGACCCGGGTGATCAAGTACTCATTCAGCTGAAGCCGCCGCTTGGCTTCTTCAGGAAACTCCAGCCACCGGGTGATCTGCACGTCGGTCCGGTGGTTGTATCGCGCGGGCGGCCGGTACTCTCGAAAGTAAGACGCGAGAGGTGTGGGAGGCCCCGGCTCGACCCCTTGGTTGGCCGGAGAGGCCCGCAACATGGGATTGTTGGAGTAGGCATAGACCTGGTCCGGAAGCATTTCCACCCGGATCTTTCCGTTGGGCGAATTCGCCCGCAGGGCAAGGACGGGTCTGGGTATGCCGGACGGGAACTCCCATCACAGTTCGCCTTGGAAATCCCAGTCCGGTGGGAGAAGCAGGCTGAAAGCTTCAGTGCCGAAACCGTCGCGGTCGACGACGGCCCGTCGTACCAGCCGCACCCATTGCGGGTATTCGGGAGCCTTTGCGACTTGGACGCCGGCCGACCGCCCGGGCCAATCCGCCCCTCCGAAGGAGACTCGGAACCTCCCGTACAGCCGGAAACCAACCGAAGAGCCGGAATCACACTCCCTTTCAACGGACAAGGCACTCGATTCCGTATCTTGATTCCTCCAGAACTCATATCGGTCTTTCTCGAATTGCACTTCATTCTGAATCTCCACTTATGCAAGAGCGACTCGCCCGGCGGACCTGTCAGAACCGCCTAACGTTGCATTGGGAGTTTCCGCTTCGACCGTCATCCGGTAAGCTCAAGCAGACATGTCAGCACGCAGCATCCTCGTCGCAACCCTCGGAGAAAGTTGGCCGGTTATACCGGAAGCCTACAGTTTCTGTAACCCCGATCGCCTCGACCTGTGGAAGAGCGCCGAGCCTTCCCTACGGG
>JAPXNP010000149.1:0-5299 GCA_033811955.1 Acidobacteriota bacterium | reverse complement strand
CCTGGAAGGACGTGGCGACTCAGCGCCGGAGCGACTACATTCCCGGAACGATCTTCGAGGCGTGTCTGGATACGACCCATCCTCTGAGCGCCGGGCTTCCTGAGAATGTGCCCGTTTTCCGACAAGGAAATCTGATGCTGGAGCCTTCGACCGAGCCCGGAGCCAATGTGGCGCTCTATTCCGAGAGCCCGCTGCTCAGCGGGTATGCCGGCCGGGAAGCGATCAAATCTCTGGCCGGGAGTGCGGCTGTCCTGGCTTTCAAGGTAGGCCGAGGACACGTGGTCTTGTTTGTCGACGATCCCAATTTTCGGGGTTTCTGGTACGGAAGCGGTACTTTGTTCACGAACGCCGTTCTCTATGGGAGGGTGTTCTGAGATGTGTCCCGGGTTGGCGGCCGTGAAGCACGGTGCTTCGGCGACCTCGTTAAAGGCTGATGCCAACAAGCATTAGGGCAAGAAGAAACGTCCTCCTGGGGTGGGGCGAAAGTTCGGTTCTCTCCGAACGGGGCGAGTGGAACCCACCAAAGCGGTTGTTCTTGAGCGACCTTCCTGAATTGCGACCTGTTTTCGTCGTACGATTGGGAATGATGGCGAACCGGCGAGAGACTGTACGACTCCCCTGGAGAGAGATCGAGACCGTCCTTTTGGACATGGACGGTACGTTGCTGGATCTGTATTTCGACGATTACTTCTGGATGGAGCACGTTCCTCGACGCTATGGCGAAATCCACGGACTGTCGCTCGAAGAGGCTCGGTCTCTATTACTCGAGCGCTACCGGCGTTACCAGGGAAAGCTCGAATGGTACAGCGTCGATTTTTGGAGTCGTGAACTGGGTCTGGATATCGCGAAGCTCAAGGAAGAAGTGAAACATCTGGTGGCCGAGCAGCCCCATGGCAGGGATTTCTTGAGCGCGCTCCGGACTTTGGGTAAGAGGACAGTGTTGGTAACCAATGCACACGGCAAGAGTCTGCGGCTGAAAATGCGTGAGACAAATCTGGAGCGGGAACTTGACGCCGTCGTTTGTGCTCACGATTTGGGCGTTCCGAAGGAGGAACCCTATTTTTGGTCTCGCCTCCAAGAGGTCGAGCCCTTTGTACCGGAGCGGACGCTGCTGATAGATGACAGCGTGCCGGTACTGCACTCGGCGAAAGACTTCGGTTTGCGCTACTTGTTGTGTGTCGCGCGTCCCAACCGGCGTGCTCCGGCTCAGGAGGTCAAGGAATTCCCGGTTCTTGAGGGATTCGATGAGCTGCTGCTTGATTTGTCCTCCGCTGTTACTGGTGAGAAGGGCGAGAAGGGCGGAGTTTCCGCGGCGCCATGAACGCTGTGCCGTGTTTTCGAACCACCCGGCGACAGAGCGATTCGAGCAAGATGAGTGGTTGGCCCAAACCTAAGCCGCCCCGACCAGACGCCGCATCAGCCTCACCTCGTGCTCGAATGCGGGGCGATCGAGTACGCGTTCGCCGTCGTCACAAAAGACGCGAAATTGTTGCGCGGCCTGCAGTGCGCGCCGAGCGTCCGCCAGGTGGTCCAGTTCATGGAAAGCGAGGAAACGGCGGTAGTTGTTGTAGGGAGCCACGACTCCCGATCCGTCCACGGTGACGTAACCGACCTCGGGGTTCCCAAATCGTACTTTGCAGTCCTTAATCTCGCAGTAGTCGGTCAGATCTTCCAGCGTCATCAAAGCAGCCTCCGCCATGCCGAGCCAGGTTCGACGGTGCTCCGCACACAAAAGTTTAAGCCGACGGTCGGGTTTGTACAATCATCTCGGAAGACCGTTCTGGGTTACATCGGAAACGCGAATCAAGCGAATCACACGGATCATCGGAACCAGCGTGGGTGGAACGGTTACGCTGCCTCAGGCGGTCGAGGCGATGAACTTTCGTCGAGTCGCTCGTCCGGCCGCGGCGAACGGTCCCCGGGGGAGACAGATGCCGACGAAGGATGACTGCAAAACGGAATCACCGGGTCAGGAAGTGTTACTTGGAGCTCATATGTCGATTGCCGGCGGCTTGCCCCAAGCTGTACGCCGGGCTCAGGATGTCGGTGCCACCGCTCTCCAGCTGTTCGTGAAGAACCCCACACAATGGCGGGGTCGCTCTTTCGATGATGCGGAAGTGGAAGCGTTCCGGAGGGGAGTACTCGACGCAAGTTTGCGAACCTGTGTCGCTCACGGATCATATCTGCTTAATCTTGCCTCGCCGGCGGCGGAGGTCCGGCGCAAGAGCGTCGACGGTTTGGCGGACGAATGGAAGCGGGCCGGCGTATTGGGACTCGACTGGCTGGTATTACACCCCGGTTCCCATGGAGGCGAAGGCGAACGGGTGGGGCTGGAGCGTGTAGCGGAAGGGATTCTGGCCGCCGTTGAGCGGTCGGAAGGAGCCGTCGCCCCGCTGGCTCTCGAAAGTACGGCGGGGCAGGGAAACACCTTGGGATATTGCTTCGAGCATCTGAGAGACCTCTTGGGGCGACTCGACGGCAACGTGCCGGTTGGAGTCTGTTTGGATACGTGTCACCTGTTTGCGGCAGGCTACGATTTACGGGACGACGAAGCGCGGGATCGCGTGTTCGCTCACTTCGAGGCGTTGATCGGGTCGGACCGCCTAGCCGTCTGGCACCTTAATGACAACAAGCAGAATTTGGGTAGTCACGTGGACCGTCACGAACATATCGGTCGGGGGCGCATCGGACTGGCGGCCTTTCGCGATATCATGCGTAACCCGGCTTGGACTTCGGTGGCAAAAATCATCGAGACTCCCAAGGGGGATGGTATCGCCTGGGACCGCCGCAACCTCGATCTGCTTCGGCGGTTGGCAGGGTCTACGGAGGATTTCCCCGCAGCCTTGTCGACGGAGTGGGAAGTATAGTATTTTTAACGCATTAAAGGATCGACAGGGAGAGACATTGTGGTTAAGCAGGACTTGGTGGCACGAGTCATAGAGCGGAGCGGAATAAGCCGGGCTCAAGCCGAAGCGGCGGTTGAAGCATTCCTCGGCATTCTGAAGGACGCTCTGAAGAACGGTGAGCGGATAGAGCTTCGAGGGTTTGGTGTCTTTGTGGTAAAGCCGCGCAAGAGTGGGATAGGTAGAAACCCTCGAACTGGGGCGGAGGTACCGATTCCCCCCGGCCGTACGGTACGTTTCAAGCCTGGGAAAGAAATCCGAACCGCCGATTAAGGGACGAATATTGAGTACTGAGGCCCCTTGGTCAGGCCGCCCTGAGCCGCGCTGGACCGTTTTCCCGGAGTCGCAAGGATACCGACCCCGGGTGTGGCTACCTGTGCTTCTGTTTGCGCTTACGGTTGTCACGACAGTCCTGGCGGGTTTTTTCCTCCATTTGGAATTTATCTCGGATACGGAGGACCAGCTAAGAGCGGGCCTGGCCGCCGCGGTGGGCCAGCCGTGGCGGGTGCTGGCGGGACTTCCGTATTCGGTGGCGATTCTTTCCATCCTGTTGGCCCACGAGATGGGGCATTATCTGGCCTGCCGGTACCACGGGATTCAGGCGTCTTTGCCCCATGTGATACCGGCTCCGCCGCCACTGGTACCGTTCGGAACATTCGGGGCGGTGATCCGCATACGGTCGATGTTTCGTGACCGGCGCCAGCTGTTCGACGTGGGCATCGCCGGACCTCTGGCCGGCTTTGTTGTTCTCATACCGTTTTTGATTCTCGGCGTTTCGGAGTCCCGGGAGTTCTCCGACGTCGGCAATACGCAGGCGTTTTTTGAATTCGGTGAGCCGTTACTCTTCCAGTGGGTCACGGAATGGTTTTTCCCGGGGGATTCCACCTACATACGATTGCACCCCGTCGGTTGGGCCGCCTGGTTCGGCCTCCTGGCCACAAGTCTCAATCTTTTGCCGATCAGCCAGCTTGACGGAGGCCACATTGCCTACGCCTTGTTTGGGGACAGGGGGCATTACCAGATCTCCCGGGTGACGTTTGTGGGCCTGGTTCTGGTGAGTTTCGCCGCCTGGCCCATGCTTGGGTACCTCGCGTTCGCCTTGATTTTGCTGTTGCTCCGATTTCGGCACCCGCCTCCCTTGTGGGATGGGCCGCCCTTGGGGCAAGGCCGAGTCTTTTTGGCTTGGTTGGCGTTGCTGGTTTTTATCGTGAGTTTCATTCCTGTCCCCGTACGCTTGGTGGAAAACGTGGGACGCCTGTGATCGAGTGCTAGAATTTCCTACGATCATGGGGATTAAGCCGGACCGCTGGATCCGCCGAATGGCCCGCGAAGCGGGATTGATTGAACCCTTTGTGGAGAGCCTGGTTCGGCAGGGAGTCATCTCTTATGGCCCGTCTTCGTATGGTTATGACTTCCGCTTGGGGAGATGGTTCAAAGCATTTCGCAAGACGGCCCAAGGTGTTGTGGATCCCAAATCGCCCGATCCTTCGCTCTTCGAAGATATCGAAGCGGAGATGTATTTGGTTCCTGCCGGTGGTTTCGTAGTAGCTCGATCCCTGGAGTATTTTCGGATTCCTCGGGAAGTCGTGGGCGTGTGCTACGGCAAGTCGACGTACGCTCGGCTTGGGGTCCTCGTCAACGTTACGCCGCTGGAACCGGAATGGGAAGGGCACCTCACCTTTTCAGTGGCGAATTTGGGTTCGCAGCCAGTCCGTCTGTACGCAGGTGAAGGAATAGCTCAGTTGTTGTTCTTGGAAGCCGACGAAGTCTGCGAGATTTCGTACCGGGATCGTCGCGGAAAGTACCAGGGGCAAGCGGGTGTGGTTTTGTCCCGTGTGGATGATGCAGGATCCTGATGACGCCGTGGGTGTTCGGTGTTCGGTGGAATGATGCATAGGGCAAACAATTCGGCGGGCCTGATATTGGGTGCCGTTCCGGCTTCTCGCCGGACGGGGCGAGACCGCCCTACCTGTGGTGGGGCGTTGCGCACGCTGCCCCTCCTGGGGTTGATGGTCATTCCCGGACTGTCGCCAGCCTGCGGGTACCGCCCCGCCGACAGTCTTCGGGTTCCATTGCCGGTCCGAACCATCGCGGTTCGGACGCTGGAAAACGATACCACCACGTACCAGGTGGAACAGATCCTGACGCGGGCGTTGGTCCATGAGCTGGTGCGGCGTTCGAATCTGGAGGTGGTTAATCGCGAAGAAGGCGCCGACGCGGTTCTTTCGGGTCGTGTTCTGCGGGCGGTGGCGAGCCCGGTCACGTTTCGACAGAGTGCGTTCGCCACGACCTTCCTGGTCACGGTGGAGGCGCAGGTCGAAGTAAGGGAGAGGGCTACCGGTCGGGTTCTCTTCCGGCGGAGTCGGTACGTGTTCCAGGAGCGGTACACGATCAAT
>JAPXNP010000148.1:0-5300 GCA_033811955.1 Acidobacteriota bacterium | reverse complement strand
TCTACATACCGGGCATGCGGTAATTCGCGGGAACTACGAGATCCAACCCATGGGACAGTATCCGTTACCCGATAAAACGGTGACTGTCGCGGAGGTTCTGCAGAGCGAAGGCTATCGCACCGGCCTAATCGGGAAATGGGGCCTCGGTGGTCCCGGTTCCGAGGGCGAGCCCAACCGTCAGGGATTTGAGTATTTCTTCGGCTACCTTTGCCAGCGTCATGCCCACAACTACTATCCGGAATTTCTGTTTCGCAACCGAGAACGCGTCCTCTTGAAGGGCAACCGTGTCGCCGAACCCCGACCGGACGGAGCCGGCGTGGCGATTGACCGGGCTGTCTACGCACCGGACCTGTTCGAAGAGGAAGTGATCCGGTTCATCGAAGATCCTGATCCCCGCCCGTTCTTCCTGTATTTCGCCTCGACCTTTCCGCACGCCAACAACGAGGCCGGAGACGAGGGGATGGAGGTGCCCGATTACGGGATCTACGAGCGGGAGGATTGGCCGCCGCCCCAAAAGGGTTACGCCGCCATGGTCTCGCGTTTGGACCGAGCGGTCGGTCGAATCCTGGAAAGCCTGGAAAGAACGGGACACGGTCGCAACACGCTGGTTCTGTTCACCAGCGACAACGGACCACACAAGGAAGGTGGATTTGACCCTGCCTTTTTCAACAGTTCCGGAGGTCTACGAGGTATCAAGCGCGATCTGTACGAAGGAGGCATTCGCGTGCCATGCATCGCCTGGGCACCCGAGTGGGTTCCTCGGGGAGAAATCTCCGACATACCCGGAGCGTTTTGGGACCTATTCCCGACCTTTGTAGAACTGGCGGGAGCCGAGTCTCCCGGCAGGCTCGACGGGTTCTCATTGTTGCCCGTTTTCCGAGGCGGAGAGCCGGCGACCCGACCTCCCTTGTACTGGGAATTCAAGGGAATGCAAGCAGTTTCCTTCGACCGATGGAAAGCGCTTCGATTGAGCCCGGAAGACCCTGTGGAGCTCTATGACTTGCTCCCGGACCCAGGAGAATCAAGCAACGTGGCGGGAATTCACCCGGATCTGATCGAGCAAGCCGGCCGCCTCATGGAGGAACAGCACACTCCGTCAAGTATTTTCCCGTTAGAGGAGCCGGCAGGAAACCGTTTCAAGTAGAAGTTCGCCGGCGCCTGCTTCAATATCCTAACGCCGTGAGAAACTCCTCCACCGTGGCGACAACGCCGATGTCGGCCACTCGGAAGATTGGGGCGTACGGATCGCGGTTCACCGCAATCACCGTCTGGGCTCCCTGAATCCCCACTACATGCTGAAAGGCGCCCGAGACGCCTAAGGCGAGATATATTCGAGGCCGAATGGACTGCCCGGAAGTACCAACCTGGCGATTCCAAGCCAACCAACCCCTGTCCACCACCGGGCGTGTGCCGGCCAGCTCCGCTCCAAAGTCAGAAGCCAGCCTGCGAACGCGTTCGAAGGTGTCCTCAGCGACCACGCCCCGACCCACTCCGACAACCACGGCGGCTTGTGTCAGGCCGAGCGCCGGCGGCCGTCTTTCCCACCTGCGAAACTCTGGAACAATCGGCCAATCGAACGAGAACGATTCCGGGGACACCGTCCTCACGGGCATCCCCACGTTCCGATCTTCCAGAAGCTCTTCGGAACGCAAGGTCGTCGCGGCCGGTTCCACCGTGAGAACCACCGGACGGTCGCCGACGACTTCGACCTCGGCGATCAACTTACCCTGGAACATCGGCACCAGAAAGTACCTTCCGCCCCGTCTTTCGACGACCCCCAGACAGTTCTGCACCAATACCGCATCCCAAAGAACCGCCGTTAGAGGAGCCAGATCCCAAGCCCGAGCTCCCCGGAGCAGCGCCAGCCAGCCATAGCCTCTCTCGCGGGCGACCCGAGTCAAAGCAGAAGAGGCCGCTTCCACGTTCTGAGCCACCGAGAAGGGAAGAATCACTTTCCACACCTCGTCACAACGCGGAAACCACTTCGAGAATTCTTCGCCTGCCTCTGCGCCCGTATCCGTCAACCAAACCAGCTCGAGAGAGCCTTGCGGACCCAGCAAGGAGCGCAACACCCCGGCTGCGGCCCGGAGCTCCGGCACGGCGGCGCCAGGCCCCGGAACTACGATCGCACCTCGGTCGCATGAGGGGATTCCTCGTTCCACCCTTCTCTTTCTCCTTCCGACCGACTCCGCGTCGGCTCACTCCGTATAACAATCCCAAAACGGCGGCTGGAATCCGCAGGCGCAAACTCCCGTTCCGCATTCGCACAGTCGGGCTACCTCCCGAACGCCCTCACCTGCTGCAGGCTTGAGATTACGGAAAACCGTCGCGTAAGGCGCTAAGTCCGCGGCAGGACTGCGCGGTCGGAACCCAAGATTACGGCTTTTCACCGAACGAAGGACGATCTTTCCCGGGAGCACCTGTCATGCGGTCCGGTTCTATCGAATCGCCCTTAGGCGGGAAATCCATCATTCTTCGTACAAGGTCCGCGGCCTCATGCACATCGTGAATCCAGTGGCACTCTCTCCGGCGCTCTAAGGGTTCCAAGGTTACGACGCGCACATTTGCCATGCCGTAAGATAGATCGGCGGCATCTTCCAGCGGCCGAACCTCAATGTTTTTCTCTTTCGCAGCGAGCATCCCGCGCAGGGTCGGACGACGGGGCACCCACCCGGCCGGATGGACCGACACGACACACGGAAGGCGGTGCTTCTCCTCTCTCCATTCCCCCTGCTCCAGTTCGCAAACCACCTCCAGCCGCTCACCGGCGGAAACAACCAGCTTGCTCACAGACAAGGCCACAGACCACTTCAGCAGCCGAGCGGCCAAGACCGGCGTCAAGCCGAAGCCCCAATCGTCCGAATAGGCTCCGGTCAGCACCAAATGAGCATTCCGCTCCCGCGCAAGTTGCGCCAAAATCCACGCCCGTTCAGTCGGTGAACGCCGGGCCGCTTCGTCATCCACGACATGCAACACCCGTGGCACGCCTAGAGCCAGTGCAGTCCGACGCAGTAGGGAACCGGCATGCCGAGGGGCGATCATGCAGGCGAGTACATCCGCCTCTCCGGCTTCGCCTAGACGCAGGGCACATTCCAGAGCCGCGGCGTCGGCCTCACACAGGTCCCACGCCACCTCCCTCTCGTCGATCCAGTCTCCCTGGGGATTGGGATGCAGCCGTGCTTCCGCGGCCGGAGCCTCTCTCAAGAATACCAGCACTCGAAGATGCGACATCAGCCCCGGCAAATTACCGCTTGAAAAGGTTTTCAAAAGCTTGGCGAGCGTCAGCAGGACTCAACCCGCCGGACGACGTTTCCCGCTCCACTGTGGAACGAATCTCGAAATACTCACAAACGTTTCGCTTGTCCTTCGGCGTGACCCGACTGGTGACAGGTTGCTCGCACTCGAAGCGGACACCTGGATTGAAAAAGGCGCAGTTCTTGCAAGTGTGCAGGTCTGCGCCGCACTCGGGGCATTGGGTGTCGGATGTGACGTCGTCCATGCCCGGGGGAAGTCGCTTCCCGCACATGGCACACTTGATCACCCGCTGCATTCCCGGCATCCGGGGCGAACGGGGTCCGTCGCGATAAGTCGGTGTTCGCTCCGACCGACGCCCGGTGGGCTCTTCACGGTACTTGCGGCTCATGAGTCCTCCCCTCCCCACACAGGATACGGTTGCGCCGATAGGCTTCCCTGGATGAGTCTTCGCGTACGAGGCGTTCCCGAGTGGGACTTGGATTTCGGACGCCTCGCCCCTGCATTGTATGACACCGTCGAGAAGCTTGCAACGACAAAATGCCAAAGGCGCACTGTGCAGACCGTTTCCCGCACCTCAATCCACCTCAGCAGGCCGTCGGCTCAAGCTAAGACGAGTGCAGCGCCGCCGATGGGATGTTATCTTCTTGCCATGTCATGCGAGACCTGCGGGGGAACCGGTTGGCTGGTGGTGCGGGAGACCTACGGGGAGACGGCCAAACCTTGTCCGGATTGCCGCGGGATGGAAAAGCTGAAGCGCAGGCTCAGGGAGGCGGCTATCCCAGCCCGGTATGCGGATAGAGGTTTCGACGTCTTCTCCATTCACCACCCAAAGCAGGAGCAGGCGTTGCGGCGGGCGATCCGATTCGTCGAGAGCTATCCCAGCGTCGAGCGGGGCCTCTTGTTCGTCGGGCCTTGCGGCGTGGGAAAGACACACCTGGCGGTGGCGATCCTTCGCACGTTGATTGAGCAAAAACATGTGAAGGGGCGCTTCGTCGACGAGTCGGAGCTTCTGCGCCGGCTGCAATACTCTTACGGGCCCGACTCTCCCGACACCGAGCGGGAAGTCATGATTCCACTCATGGAGGCGGATTTGGTGGTCTGGGATGATCTCGGGACGGGACGGCCGACCGAATGGGTGCGGGAGACAATTCGTATTGTCCTAAACCACCGGTATACCGAGGGGCGGCTGACAATCCTGACGACCAACTACCCGCTGAAAACGGCAGACGCCCAGTCGGAAGATCTCTGGAAAGGCTATGGGACCAAGCCGGGTATGTCCTTAACCGAGAGAATCGGGATTCGAGTCTACTCCCGCATTCTGGAAATGGCGGAGGTTGTCGAGGTCAAGGGACCGGACGCCAGGGTTCACATCCTCAAGGCAGGGCAGGACTTCCAGCGTGATCTCGCGGCGGCGCCTGCTTCGCCACCCGCCTCGTCGCCGACTTGCCCCGACTGCGGTTCTCGTGACGTGACCGTGCTGGATCGCATGCCGTACCGGCGTTCGAAGACCAAGACCGACTGTTTTTGCGAATGCCGGGGCTGTCGCCGCCAGTTCACGGCCCGCTTCGATGCCACACGGGGTAAGTTCGAATACCCAAAGATCTGAACCGACGGGTTCCCTTTTTTACCGATCAACAAAGGAGCCGACAGCAGGAACGCCAGACGAACACCACCACCCGCTTGGGAAGTCTTAGCCCTTACGTGGCGGCTTTGAAGGTCGCATTTCGACCCGGCTGACCAAACAACGATCCGGGTAGGACAAAATGTCGACCACCACCTGAGCGACGTCCGCCGGACTCAGCTTCCAGGATCCCTCCCCCTCAGGAGGCTTACCTCCGAACCAGGTGTCGACGCTTCCGGGCATGATGTAGGCGACACGGATATTGGCAAAGCGGACTTCCTGCATCAGAGCTTCGCTGAATCCCACCACTCCGAACTTCGAAGCGTTGTAGGCTGCACCACCTGCGAAAGCGTTCTTTCCCGCGAGACTGCCGATGTTGATGATGAACCCACCCCCTCGGCTCTTCATCAGCGGTATGGCGTAG
>JAPXNP010000147.1:0-5340 GCA_033811955.1 Acidobacteriota bacterium | reverse complement strand
GTTGTGGTAGACACCGGCCGCCCTCTTCTCGAACAGTGAAGCCACCAAGGTAATACCCGCCTCGCGTGCGACTGCTCCTAAAACTCGGCAAGTAGGTCCCGGAATGGGCTCGGCCAGGTCGAAGCAGGTCATGTCTTCCTCTTGGCAGAAGTAAAGAGTACGAAACAACTCCTGGAGGCATACCAACTGCGCCCCTCTCCGGGCCGCTTCGCGGATAAGCGCGACCGCCTTTTCCAAGTTGGCCGCGGGGTCTTCCGAACAGCTCATTTGGATGAGACCGAGCCGGAGATTTCTTGCCATCTATCGTGCTCCTTACCGCACTGGTTTCACCGCTTTCGGCGGGAACACCGCGCATGGGACCGGTAAGCGAATCAGGCCCTATCCTAGCACGGCCCTCACCCGGCCGAAGGCTTGACCCCTCCCGATCGTTGAGTTAATATGTTATGTAGTATTTACACATCAGTCATACGAGCCGGGAGGTTTCCACTTCGACCGGAGGCTTTAGGAGGACCGGCTTTCATTTTCTCCGAAGACTGGGGTCGAGGGGATGTACGAGAAGGCTCTGAAGGAGGAACACGGTGGTAAGCGTTTGGAAGAGGTTTACCCTGCGGGCGAGAGAGTGGGCCATGGTGGCCGGGGCGCTCGTTTCCACGGATCATCCCGTGTTGGCGCACCTGATCGTAACACGTCGGTGCAACCTTGCTTGCAGTTACTGCAATGAGTACGATCACCGCTCCGCCCCCGTACCCACCGAGAAGCTCGTGCGACGGGTGGATTTATTGGCCGATTTGGGCACCTCCGTCATTACCCTCACTGGGGGGGAGCCGTTGCTCCACCCCGAGCTTGAGGAGATCATCGGCCGCATACGGCGGCACCGCATGATCGCCGGGATGATCACCAACGGTTACCTGCTCTCCAAGGCACGGATCCGGAGGCTGAACCAGGCCGGGCTGGATCATCTGCAGATCAGTATCGACAACCTTCAGCCGGACCGGATTTCCATGAAAAGCCTTAAGATCTTGGATAAGAAACTGGTGTACCTCGCCGAAGAGGCACATTTCCCCGTCAACATCAACACCGTACTTGGATCCGGCATACCTCGGCCGGAAGAAGCTCTGATTATAGCCCGCCGGGCAGTTGAACTGGGCTTCACCTGTACCGTGGGAATCATCCACGACGGCGAAGGCATACTGAAGCCCCTGCGCGCGGCGGAACGGCGGGTGTACGACCAGGTACGCAGACTTGGGAAACGGGGTTATACCCGCCTGACACGGTATTACCAAGAGAACCTCGCCTCCGGCAAACCCAACGGTTGGAGCTGCCGGGCAGGAGCGCGTTACCTATACGTTTGCGAGGACGGTTTGGTACATTACTGCTCCCAGCAAAGGGGTCGTCCTGGAGTCCCGCTGGAACGTTATACGAAGGAAGATATTCGCCGCGAACATCGGACGGCAAAGGGTTGTGCTCCTTATTGCACCATCTCCTGTGTTCACCAAGCGTCGCTGGTGGATTTTTGGCGGGCGCCTCAAAGTAAGCCGCAGCCGGTAGAACGGCCGGAGGTTCCCTCAACGTCCCCCGCTCCCTCCTCCGTACCTGTCGACTTGGTCGAACTACGACGCTGACTCCCGGTTGATCGGCGAGACTGCTATGATCACACTCATGAGTTCGTCCCTACCTATGCTTCCGCGGGTTCGCTTTGAGTTGGAGGGCTGGAGGATTCTCTGGATCGTCCTCCGCTCAAAAGACGCATCCGGCGCAACGGCCCGTCTCCTTCATCGGGAGGCCGAGGCCGTCGCAAGGAGCGGCCTGACCTTGGAAGGGATTTCACAAAATCCGGTCATTTCCGAGCTGCGCCGTTTGTTTCGGGCGGCGGGCTGTGATCCTTCACGGTATCGGCCGGCATCGGAAGCATTGCTCCGCAGAATCTTGAAAGGCGGAACCTTGCCTTCGATTCATCCCTTGGTGGACTTCAACAACGCCCTCTCCCTTCGCCTGTTCGTGCCTTGCTGTGTGATGGCCGACGGTACTTTTCATTTACCTTTGGTGTGGCGCTCCGGACGGCCGGGAGAAACGTACGAGTCCCTGAAAGGCCCGTTCCATCTTGAAGGCAAGCCCCTTCTGCTGGATCAGGACGGCCCCCTGGATACGCCCGTCACGGGGAATGTTCGCGTCGCGGTCCAAAACGATACCATTGGAGCGTGGCTGGCCGCTTACCTACCGGCGGCGGCGGTTTCCGATGCGGCGGCGCTGTCTGCCGCGGAGAGCCTGGCAGCCGAAGCAAACGACCTCTCCACGCAGGTTCTCGGCGTTTCCGGCCCCGAGGATCTCCAGCAAACCCGGCTCGGTACCAGCTACCAGTCGTAGGGCCAGGGAAGCTGAGTGAAGAGCCCTCCGTCCACGTAGAGGGTCTGGCCGTTGATAAACGAGGCTTCGTCTGAAAGGAGATAAGCCACGGCGGAAGCCACGTCTTCAGGCCGTCCGACCCGCCTGAGCGGTGTTATCGCACTCCAGGTCGCAGCGTACCCGGGCGCCTCCCGACGCGTCCGCTCCACCTCTACGGCCCCGGGGGCTACACAGTTGGCCGTAATCCCCTTCGGGCCGAGCTCCACGGCGGCCGCCCGGGTAAACAACTCCACCGCGCCCTTGCTGGCAGTGTAGGCGGCCAGTCGAGGGAAGGGCCCCTTATTGCAACCGGCTCCCAGATTAACAATACGTCCGCGGCCTACGGCAGCCATCTCCCTGGCAGCAAACTGCGTGCATAAAAACACGCCCTTCAAGTTGGTCCGCAGCGTAGAATCCCACTCCTCCTCGGAGATCTCCAGCAGATAGTTCCAGTACTGTACAGCGGCGTTATTGACAAGCGCATAGGGCACACCCCATGCGTCGACGATCTCGCTGAACATCCGCTCAACCTGCTCCCGAGAACCCACGTCGGCTTGCCGCACCAATGCCCTGCGACCTCGCCGCCGAACTTCTTCGGCGGTCTTCTCCGCCCCGGCCGAATCCGAGCGGAAGTTGACCACGACGTCGAAGCCCTCCTCGGCCAACCGGCATGTTATACCCTTGCCAATCCCTCGACTCGCCCCTGTGACTACCGCGATCCTCGCCGTCTCGTTCATAACTCTTATCCTATCCAAGAACCCTGTCATCGTCCGTGGGGACGGCTTGATCGGAAAGCAAATCGACGGGCTCGTGATTCAATTTTCCCGACAACTGTCCATTAATTTGGATAATCTTGCACGGTCCTCCAAATCCACACGCCAGTCCGTCGATTCTTTCAAATCTTCCAACTCCTTTGCGAGCAAGTTCTTGCAAAAGTTTCTTTACGAAACAAAAGGGCAACTCTCACGGTGGACCTAAAGTTGCTTATGTACGGGTGAGTTTAACTGTGCTGTGCGCGTCTTTGCTGCGGTCCTTCTGTGAAGATGAACCCAAGGGGGGAATTCGCGGCTGAGGGGGATCGGCGTCCGGTTCGCAGTTCAGCACGACTGCCGCACAGCATCTGCACCCACACAAGGAGGGGAATGGTTTTATGAACAGATTCTCTAAATTTTTCCTTGCGGTTACCGTTCTGATGGCCGCGGGAGCGTTGGCTTGGGCTCAGGCTACCGTCTCCGGAACCATCAGTGGCACCGTCAAGGACCCAACCGGGGCGGTAATACCCGGGGTCGAGGTCACCATCACGGAACAGGATACGGGCATAAGTCGCGTGGTGTTGACCGACGACGAAGGGTTTTACACGGCCCCGAACGTTCCGGTGGGTACGTACACCGTCAGTGCGTCTATGCCGGGTTTCAAACCGGCCGCGGTCAAGGACGTCAAGGTGGACATCCGTGCCAACCGGGTCATTAATCTGGTGTTGGAGGTAGGTGAGCTGACCGAGGAAGTGACGGTCACCAGCGCCTCCATGGCCCAGGTCGAGCTCCGCAGCGCCGAGGTGAGCTCGCTGATTACCTCCGAAATGATCAGCGAGCTGCCGATGAACGGCCGAAGTTTCGTCCAACTCAGCCTATTGGTTCCCGGAGCTTCCATCGGCCAGGGAGCCAACGTCTCCTCGACCGGCTTGCTCTCGAGCGTGGACATTTCCTTCAGCGGCAGTCCTTCCAACGCCAATATGTGGTTGGTGGACGGAACCAACAACGTGGACGTGGGCTCCGGCCGCACGATCTTGACGTACCCGTCGGTGGATTCCATTTCCGAATTCAAGATCCACCGCAACATGTACGGTGCGGACATGGCGGCCTCCTCCGGAGCTCAGATCAACGTGGTCACCAAGAGCGGAACCAACGAGTTCCACGGGACCCTGTACGAATTCCATCGGAACAAGAAATTCAACGCCGCGGATTTCTTTCTGAACCGGGCCGGACAGGAGAAGCAATCTCTGGTGTACAACAACTTCGGTTACACGGTGGGGGGTCCTATCGTACCGAACCGCGCGTTCTTCTTCTGGTCGCAGGAGTGGCGGCGGGAGCGCCGGGGGGTTCCACGCCAGAACCTGGTTCCCACCATGCTGGAACGCCAGGGCGATTTCAGCGGTCCCAACACGAGGGACTACCCGGATCCGCTGGATCCACTCACTGGGGAGCCGTTCCCCGGCAATAAGATTCCTGCGGATCGCCTAAGCCCGGCAGGCCTGGCCATGATGAAGCTGTATCCCGAGCCCACTGTGGATTTGGCTTCCCCAGGTTATTCCGGCTTCAACTGGGTACAGGCTCCGTCGACACCCGTCGACACGCGACAAGAACAGATCCGAGCCGATTGGGTGATCAACGACCAGCACTCCATCATGGGACGACTGACCGTCGACAGCTGGACAAACGAGAGTCCCAGCTACGTCGAAGGGGGTTTGTGGGGAGACGATCCTTTCCCGGCGGTCGACTCAACCTGGGATCAACCCGCGAAGAGCCTTACCGCACAGTGGACCGCGACCCTGAGCCCCACGGTCGTCAATCAGGTCAACTTCTCTTGGTCGGGAAACGAAATCAAAGTCGACCGGGGTGCCGGCGACGATATCAACAGCGCCATCAATCAGGCGATGCCGGAAGTATTCCCGGGTCCCGACGACCACGGGCACGCGGGTTTCTGGGGCGACGCCTTGGGCAACGACCTCTGGACTCAGGCACCCTGGCAAAACCAAATGGACCTTTACGTGTGGAAGGACGACTTCTCCAAGGTCGCCGGAGAGCATACGTTTAAAGTCGGTGTCCTGATCAGCCGAAACAGTAAAGACGAGGATGTCGACAACAGTTCTTCCGCTTATGCACCCTTCTATTGGGGTCCCACGGCCGTTCCCGGCGGAGCCGGTTTGGGCGGCGGCTGGGGTCCGGCCGAGGCACTAGG
>JAPXNP010000146.1:0-5355 GCA_033811955.1 Acidobacteriota bacterium | reverse complement strand
GACAAAACCAGTTCAATCCTGCGCTGGTGGGCCGGGCTTTCTTGCAAGCATCCTTCCCCACGGCCATTACCACATGGGTGGCTCCCGCCGACCAGGTATGGCGCGTACCCGAAGGACTGCTGGCACCGCCCTTGATGGGAGCTGCGACGGATGCCGTTTCGTCGGCGACCCCGCTCGGACTGTTCAAGTTCTCAGGGCAACTGACCGCAATCCTGGATCTCTTTCTCGGCAAGATAGGGGGATCGATCGGAGAGACAAGCGCTTTGGTCCTCATTTTGTGCGGGATTTGGCTCGGATGGCGTCGGATCTTTGATTGGCGGCTTCCGGTCTCCACCTTGGCAACTGTTTTCGTTTTCTCCGCCGTCTTTTATTTGGCCCAGCCGGAGCGCTTCCCGTCGCCGTGGATGATGCTCTTCTCGGGCGGCTTGCTGTTTGGCGCGGTTTTTATGGTGACGGATCCCGTGACGACCCCCACGACCACCAAGGGCGCCTGGATTTTCGGCCTGGGTGTGGGAATTCTCGTGGTCCTGATCCGACTCTTTGGGGGGTTGCCCGAAGGCGTAATGTACGGGATTCTGCTGATGAACGCGGTGACGCCCTACATCAACCACTACACGCAACCGCGCCAGTTTGGAGGGCCCCGAAAGAGCTGGTGGAGAAAAGGAGGAGACACCGCGTGAAGCATTCCCTAGGAAGCCAAATGAGGGAGAAGATGTCATGGATTCGGTGAAGCACGCCGGACCTGTGCGACTGATCGCCACACTGGGCTTGGCCGGTTTGTTTTCCGGCGTGGTGTTGGTAACCGTTTACCTGGCGACGCTTCCGATTATCCAGCGAAATCAGGCGGAGGCACTCGAGGCGGCCATCTACCGGGTTCTGCCGGGGGCGGTCTCGCGAAAAGCTTTTGCCGTGCGGGGCGACCAACTGGAAGAGATCTCGGACAGCGCGGCCATGCAAGTGTCGGAGGGTGTGGTTTACGGCACTTACGACGAGGCGGGCAATCTAGTAGGTTTTGCGATACCTGCGGAAGGACCGGGATTTCAGGACACTATCCGCTTGATCTACGGCTACGACCCCAGAACCAAGCAGATTACGGGTATGGAAGTCCTGGAGAGCCGTGAGACTCCAGGATTGGGCGATAAGATAATGAAAGACGAGGAATTCCTCTCCAACTTCAAGTCACTGAGCGTGGAACCGGAAGTGGTGGTGGTCAAACCCGGAACGAAATCCCAGGAGAATGAAGTCGACGCGATCAGTGGGGCGACGATTTCCTCTAACGCCGTTGTGTCGATAATCAACCGGGCCAACCAGAGATACTTGGAAGTGTTGAACCGAGCGACCGGTGGAACGCTGGGGGAAGGTTCCGGCAGAGGGCAAAGCCATGAGTGACCGAAGTGCATTTCAAGAGGAAATGACGAAAGGGTTCTGGAAGGAGAACCCTGTATTTGTACAACTGTTAGGCTTATGTCCCGCTCTGGCGGTCACGAATTCCGCGATCAACGGCTTGGCCATGGGGGGTGCAGTCCTTTTCGTGCTGACGGGTTCCAGTTTCTTGGTGTCTCTCCTGCGCAACATGATCCCAAAGCAGGTGCGGATCACGACGTTTATCGTGATCATCGCGACGTTCGTAACGGTCGTAGATTTCACTTTGCAGGCGATGGCTCCCACCGTGCACAAGGAACTTGGAGCCTTCATCGCTTTGATCGTCGTCAACTGCATCATCCTAGGTCGGCAGGAGGCGTTTGCCTCGCGGAACCCGGTCCGGTTGGCGGTGTCCGACGCATTGGGAATGTCCATCGGCTTCACTTTCGCCTTGTTCTTACTAGGCTCGATTCGGGAAGTTTTGGGATCCGGTTCCTGGATGGGGATCGAGTTGTTTGGTGCGGGCTTCGAACCTTGGGTCATCATGATCCTTCCGCCGGGAGGTTTCTTAACATTGGGCGTCTTGCTGATGCTGTTTGCTCACTGGAAAAAGCGGCAGGCGGCCCAGGCGGCTCGGCTTAGGAAGGAGGCGGCGTGATGAGCGAACTCCTTTGGATTCTGGTCGCTGCGGCCATCATCAACAATTTCACGCTGTCCTACTTTCTCGGCTTGTGCCCGTTTTTCGGCGTCAGCAAGAAGATCGAAACAGCTTTTCGTCTCGGTTTGGCGAACATTTTCGTCATGGTGATCACGTCGGTCTGTGCGTGGGCCCTGAACACCTATGTTCTCCCGTACGCTCCCTACTTGCGGCTGATGTCTTTCATCGTGGTGATCGCCAGCACGGTTCAGTTCGTGGAGATGACCATCAAAAAGTTGAGCCCGGCGCTGTTTCGGGCCTTGGGCCTGTATCTTCCTCTGATCACGACGAACTGCGCCATTTTGGGATTGGCTTTGTTCCAAACCAACCGGGGCTACGGTTTTTTGGAGGGTCTCTTTTTTGCCGTCGGAGCCGGAGTAGGCTTGACGTTGGCCTTGGTGTTGATGGCCGGGATCCGAGAGGAGACGGAATTGGCCGAAATTCCGGACGTTGTGCAAGGTGCCGCTCTGGCCTTCTTGATAGCCGGTATCTTATCGTTGGCGTTTATGGGGTTCGCCGGTTTGTTCAGTAGTGGGGCCTGAAGCGCGTGCAGTACTTCTGGGCAGTCTTAATCCTAGTCGTTGGGTGTGTCTTCTTCGGCTTGTGGCGATCCCGTCAAAGTGGTTCAGGTTGTGTGAAGGAGACTTGCGACGGATGTGATTCGCTTGACCGTTGCGATAGTTTTTCGTTCCATCGGCACGACGTATCGCAGGTTTCTCCCGGCTCCAGGGCTTCAGGTACGGGTGTCGAGCGTCGGCGAAACTAGACCGCTTTGCTCTGCGGAGCCGGCACTGCGGGGGATTGATCCAAGATCAGCCTGGACCCGCAAGAAGAGGGAAGAAGGGGCCAAAGGAAAACTCGACCATGGGCCTTGTTCGGTCTTTTCGGCCGGGTGTCGTTCGCAAATTGGTAGGTCGAAGCTGAATCGGAGAATGTGGCGGAGCTCGCCGAGATCCCGCGATTATAAGGGACACGGGCGGTTCGACGTCTTTCCCAACCGGCCGGGTCCGCGTGCTCCTGTTCGTAGGGTTGTCTTCCTTTTCGCTGAGGATCCTTCCCGTTTCGCCGCAAGTCGCACCCGGAACGGTTGCGGCGGAATGGTTCGACCAGTCGGTTGTCGCGGCTTTGCTGGGATTGCTACCGGCCCCTCGGAGCCGGGTAGGCGGCGAGAGAACCGGCGCGGCAAAGCACGGAGAGCGCCTGGGCCGCATTCGTTGCGGCTGACAAGGCAGGACGAGGAGAGAAGGACGTGACGCATGAAGATATGCTGATTCCTCCTTACGGGGGGAAGTTGGTTGATCTGCTGGTTTCGAAGGAAGAGCTGGAAGAGCGAAAGGCGTATGCCGCGCAATTGCCCTCGCTTCAGGTGGACGCGCGCGTCGTGTGCGACCTGGAACTATTGGCTGTAGGTGCCTTCTCTCCACTGGATCGGTTCATGGGGAAGGAAGACTTCCAGCGGGTGCTGGAAGAGATGCGGTTGGCCGACGGCACCTTGTTCCCCATTCCCGTCACGCTGCCCGTGGAACCGAACCCCGCCGTTCGGCTGGATGCAGACGTGGCTTTGCGGGACGCAAAGAACGAACTGCTCGGGATTCTCACGGTGGAAGAGATGTACGAGTGGGACCGCCGCGAAGCGGCTCAGAAGGTACTGGGGACGCAGGATGTGCGGCATCCTTTAGTGGCGGAGATGCATCGCTGGGGCTCGTTGAACGTTTCGGGGCGCTTGCAAGTACTCGCACTGCCGAAGCATTACGATTTCCAAGACCTACGACTGACGCCGGCTCAGACTCGGAAGCGTTTGCGGAGCTACGGACGGCCGAACGTGGTTGCGTTTCAAACCCGGAATCCCTTGCACCGGGTGCATGAGGAGCTGACAAAGCGGGCTATCCAAGAAGTAGACGGGGTCTTGTTACTCCATCCGGTAGTGGGGATGACGAAGCCGGGGGATGTCGATCACTACACGCGGGTCCGGACTTATAAGACGCTGGCACGTCGCTACTACGCCCCGGACCGGATCTTATTGGCCCTACTGCCGCTGGCGATGCGCATGGCCGGTCCCCGCGAGGCCTTGTGGCACGCGTTGATACGTCGTAACTACGGTGCGAATTACCTGATCGTCGGGCGGGATCATGCCGGTCCGGGTGTGGACTCGCACGGACGACCGTTCTACGGACCCTACGAGGCACAGGAACTGGTGGCGCGTCATAGTGGGGAGCTGGGAGTGGGGATGATTCCGTTTCGGCAGCTGGTTTACCTGCCGGAAGAAGATCGCTACGAGGAGGAGACGAAGGTTCCAAAGACGGCGCGGACAGCCAGTATTTCCGGTACCCAGGTGAGGGAGGAGTACCTCAACAACGGTGAGAAGCTACCCGAGTGGTTCACCCGCCCGGAAGTAGCCGAGGCGCTGGCGGAGGCGTACCCGCCGCGGCATCGCCAGGGGGTCTGCATTTGGTTCACCGGTCTGAGTGGTGCCGGTAAGTCGACCACGGCGGAAATCCTGACGGTTTTGCTGCTGGAACACGGTCGGCAGGTGACGTTGCTCGACGGGGACGTGGTGCGAACCCACCTGTCCAAGGGACTAGGCTTCGGCAAGGACGACCGCGATACCAACATTCGGCGAATCGGCTTTGTGGCCTCCGAAATCGTCCGGCACGGGGGGATAGTGATTTGTGCCGCGGTCAGTCCTTACCGGGTGACGCGTAACGATGTGCGGGCCATGGTCGGGCCGGACCGCTTCGTGGAGGTCTACGTCGACACGCCGCTCGAGGTTTGCGAGCAACGGGATGTCAAGGGTATGTACGCCAAGGCCCGTCGGGGGGAGATCCGTGGCTTTACGGGCGTGGACGATCCGTATGAGCCTCCGGAGGACCCGGAAATCCGCCTGGATACGGTGGCTCGCACGGCCGAGGAAAACGCCCGCAAGATTCTCGCCTATTTGATTGAACAGGGTTTCGTTCGTCTCTCGGAGGCCGCGGAGCACTCCGCCTCCCCGGTCAAAGTGCCGGTGGTACCGTAGCCGCAGCCACCGTGAGATGTTCCGCGTACTGCGTATGGGGTACCGAATACTTGGAGGGGAGCGTGCTCGGCGGAACCTCGCCCCCAAGACCTCGTACGCCGTACCGGTACCCGAGAACCCGTCCTCCGGACTGGGCTCAAGGGCTTAGGGTCGTTTCGTTTTGTGATCGTGCAAACCAGGCCCGTTCGTCGGGGCGGAGGGAAGGGTCTGCGGCGGCCCGCTCGAAGACCTCGCGGGCTTCTTGGACTCGCCCCTGCTGCGCGAGGAGCTCCGCCAAGAG
>JAPXNP010000145.1:0-5366 GCA_033811955.1 Acidobacteriota bacterium | reverse complement strand
AAGAGTGGAACCAGCGAATTTCACGGGACGATCTACGATTACATCCGGCATAACAAGTTGGCGGCGAACGACCGTTCGCGGACCCTTATCGGAGTTGAGCGCCCGCGGAGCAAGTATCAGTATCCGGGTTTCAATTTGAGTGGTCCCGTATTGATTCCGGGAACGAACTTCAACAAGAATCGCGATAAGCTGTTCTTCTTTGTCGGGTTTGAGGTTCAACTCCAGGATGTCGACCAGGGTGGTACCAGCGGGGTGGTCCCCACGCTGAAACAGCGGGAAGGTGACTTCAGCGAGTTCTTGGCCGAAAACGGATTTAACCTTGGACAGCCGGCGACTGTGACCATCCCCAGAGGATATCCGGGAGAAGGGGAGCCTGCACCAAATAACGATCTGTCGCCGTACATCCACCCTTGGGGCAGAGTCTTCTTGAGCCTGTACCCAAAGCCCAATCGAGTGGATCCCGAGAACCGATTCAACTATTTTTACGACGCCCTGTCGCCTCAGGACCGAAACCAGTTGATCATGCGATTCGACTATAACTTCACGGAAAACACGAAGTTATATGCACGTCTCGGGCGGGAGTATGAGGAAATTGAGTTCAACCGGGGACTGTGGTGGAACTCCTCCCGGTTCGAGTTGCCTTCGCATGTTTTGGGGGAAAACTTGGGGCGGTCGATTTCCATCAACTTGGTTCAGGTGCTGAATCCCACGACGACGAACGAATTGTTGGTGTCCGCCGGCCAGTTGAAGCTGGACAACGATTACAAAGAACCCGACATGTTGAGATTGTCGACGCTGGGAATGCCGGATTACCGAGGCCTGTTTGATCCTTCACTCATTCCGAAACGACTATGTTCCGATTGCGTACTTCTCCTGGGGTCAGGGGCTCGGGGAATTCTGGGAGCCCGGCGGGCTTCCGCTGTTCGCGCATAACGACAGTATCTCGTTGACGGACAACTTCAATAAAGTGATTGGAGCACACGCTATTAAATTTGGAGGGTTCATCGAACAGGCCAACAAGAAGCAGAACTTCGACGGTCGCGACGAGGGATCGTTTCAGCTCGGCTCAACTTGGACACCCGGCAGCACCGGGAACGATTACGGCGACTTGCTCGTGGGACGTATCGCCGCCTACGAACAGACCACTAGTACCATTGTCGGGCATTTTCGGCTCTGGAATTACGAGGGTTATATCCAGGACAACTGGAAGGTGCGTCCGGGCTTGACCCTGGAGTTGGGGATACGGTTCGCGTACTGGCCCAACAATTACGAGCGCGACGGCTACGCCCTAACCTTTTCACCGCAGCACTACATTATGGGGGAGGGCCCCTTCCCCGGCGGAGACGTCTTTCACCCGAACGGCGTGCTGTTGGCTCGAGAAGGGCAGATTGAGAAAGGAATCAGTGAGAATCCCGGCCTACTCTTCATGCCGCGGGTGGGCTTCGCCTGGGATGTTCGGGGCGACGCCAGCCTGGTGATCCGGGCGGGCGCCGGGGTTTTCTACAACCGTCCGATGGGGAACACGGTGTACTGGGTCATGAACTATCCACCCAACAAGTATGCCTCCTCGATCGACACTTGGTCGGGTACCGGGCTGGGGGGTGGCGAAGGTTTGACCTACAACACGATCTCGGAGGTGGATCCGTATTCGCGGTTGGGTACGATCGGTATGGGTTCACAAGATGTGAACGAGATGAATGTTCCTCGGGTGACGAACGGCAGTCTGACGATTGCCACCCGCCTACCGTTCGACCAAATCGCGGAGGTCGGCTATGTGGGCACGTTCAGTCGTCATCTGGATGCCCAGCGTAACCTAAATTACATAGCTCCGGGCGCCTTGTTGAGCGGTACGGTGGGCAACGCGGATCTGTCGGATCCCGTTCAGAGGGTTGCTCTGGATGCTCAAGCTCGGGCGCAATTTCTGCCTTACTCCGCTTATGGAACGGTCAACAATACCGAGTATTCGGTGGGCTCGCAGTATCACTCGCTTCAAGCGACGTTGCGGCGGCAGACGGGCCAACGATTCCAGTATTACGCTACGTACACGTTTTCCAAAGTGCTTGGTAGTCAGGGCGCCGACTATTATGCCGGGCTCGACCCGATCGACAACCGCGGCCGGAATTACGGCGTCTTGCCTTACGACCGCACCCATGTTTTTAACCTTTCCTACACCTATCAGATACCTTCTTTAGCGAGAGGGAGTTTCCGGAACGGGTTTACGGAAGCCGTTTTTGACGGTTGGCAGATGTCGGGTATCACCACGTATGCCAGCGGCACGCCCTTGGTAAGATTGGGGTTCTCGGGTCAGCTGGGGAGCGACGGTATCGAGCGTGCATTCTTCGGGACGGACGGTTACAACGTCGGTGTGGCGCCGGTCTACCTCTGTGATCCCCGTCTGGACGGAAAGAGCGTAGGGGAAAAGATCCTGGATATCAGTTGTCTGGGAATCCCGGAGTTCGGCACCACCGGACCGACTCAGCCACCCTACTATATCCGTTTGGTCAAGGGACGCTGGAACTTCGACATGACTCTCTTTAAGGACTTTGACTTTGGAGAGGATCGGCGCCTGCAATTCCGGGCCGGATTCTTCAACCTGTTCAACCAGGCTTATCCCCGTAGCAGCGGACAGGCGGGTGAGGACATCAACGTTTACCTCGACACGGAATGCCTCGTCGAAGTGAATGGTGTTCCCAACGGAGTCGGCGGAACTTCCGACGAGGTGTGCGATCCAACCGGTGGCTTCCGCTTTGTCGATCTTACGCAGCAGGAGTTCGGCAACATTCAGAGTAAACGGGGACGCAGGGTCATCGAATTGGCACTGAAGTTCTACTTCTAGAGTGGTATCTCTATAGCAGTACGGAGCAGTCGGGCCGGAGGGAAGCGGATCCGCATCCCTCCGGCCTTTTTTGAGCGTTTTCCCGGCGCGGGGCAGCTCGTGTCGCGGTGAGGCGGTAGAGGCCGGGCCGTAACGTCGGACTGCAAAACTAGGCCTAAGCAACGTCGCTTACTCTCCCCTAGAAGAAGTTTGCCGTTTTAGTCGCTGGCAGGGGAGACGGGGAAAGGTTGCCGGACGGTTGCGCGCTGGTCTTGACCGCTGCGGGAAGTGTGGATTGGACGGCCTCGCGGTAGTCGAAAGCCATGGCTACGGCCTCTCGGTTGTTGCAATTTCGGGCTGCCGACTGCGTAAGGGCCGAGGCATACGCTGTCGGCGATGCGGAGCGAGCTGCGTCCGAGACGGTAACCGGGGTTCGGATTAAGTATGGAGGAGGCTTCGGCACAGAGATAGTCAGGGGAGGCGGAGGTAGACGTCTCATTGTATGCTATGGTTTACACATAACGCAAGCCAGGAGTCGGAGCATGACGAAAAAACCATTGCGGCTGGTCCCTGTCATTTTACCGGCCGTTCTTCTCTCCGGAATGCCGCTGATCGGTGCGCAAGAAGGGACTGAGAGGATTCGAGCGCGAGCAACAACAGTTTTGGTAGACGTTGTGGTTCGGCACAAGGACGGAGGCGTCGTACGCGGACTCAGGCCGGAGCAATTCCAGATTTTCGAAGACGGTGTGCCGCAGAGGGTCAACTACTTCCAGGAGATTGGTCCTGCGGCTTCCGAACAGCGACCGGTACAGGTAGTGGAGAGAGGGGAAGGCGTGCAGGCTCCCGCATTACCGTCCGGACTCGGATCGGAGCTGGTACAGGAGCGCTTCACAGCTATTGTATTCGACCGCTTGTCGCCCAGCACCCGTGCCTACGCTCGGAAAGCTGCCCTAGACTTTGTTGCCGAGGCGTCCGCGGAAAACCCGAGAATCGGTGTTTTCCAGATCGATTTGTCGCTCCGAACCCTTCAGTTTTACACGCGCGACTGGGACGCTGTCCAGGCGGCGATAGATCGAGCCATGGGAGCAGCTACTTCCGGGTTCACTTCCGTTGCGTCTGAGGCGACTGAGGCGGAGGGGACCGCCGTGCGCATGGCAGAGACCGCCGCTTCGGCAAGGGCGCAGATCGAGACTGGTCCGGGAGCGGACACTCAGACGGCCGGTCAGCTCGCGGGAGGGGCTGGGGCCGAAGCCATGCTGGCGGCGATGCAGGCTCGCATGTTGGCAACTTTGGAGGTGCTGCAGCGGGATCAGCAGGGCTATGCCGGCACGGACGCCCTTCTAGCCATTGTGCGATCTCTGGGCGTGATGCCCGGACGAAAGACGATCGTTTTTTTCTCCGAAGGAGTTGCGTTGCCTGAGGCTGTTATGAAGCGGTTTCGTTCCGTGATTCATGCAGCCAATCGTTCGAACGTGGCCATCTACGCAGTGGATGCGGCCGGGCTGCGGGTAGAAAGCACCGGTCAGATCGGGCTCGGAGGAATTACAGCGTTAGGGCGGAACCGACAGGCTCAGGCCTTCAGTGGGGTCGAGGACACGTCCGGGCCTATGATGCGGTATTTGGAGGAGAACGAAAACCTTTTGAGAGCCGATCCTCACGTGGGCCTGAAGATGCTTTCGGAAGACACGGGCGGTTTTCTGATCCGCGATACGAACAACCTGGGTGCGGGTCTAAGTCGTATCGCCGAGGATATGCAGACGTATTATTTGCTTGCGTATGTGCCGGTAAATCAAGAGTTCGACGGACGCTTTCGGAGGATCGAGGTGAAGGTTGACGTTCCCGGTGCGATGGTCCAATTCCGCCGCGGGTATTACGCCGTCGACACGACGCTGGACGAACCGTTGTTGGAATACGAGGCTCCGGCGGTGGCGTTGGTGTCTTCAAATCGCGAGCGGCAGGATTTCGAAATGCGCTTGGGGGTGTTCAATTTCCCACGGCCCGATGCACCTGGAGCTGCGGCCGTCTTGGTGGACGTTCCGCCGGGCACGGTCTCTTACGGGGAAGAGGAAAGAGACGCCGTGTCGGACTTTAGCATCGTAGTCCTAGTACGGAATCAGGCTGGGCAGGTTTTGCAGAAGGCAAGCCAGCAATACCGGCTGTCGAAGGCGGCGATGAAAGGGGCGGACGGTATCCTTTTTTATCGGGAGCTGGTGCTCGACCCTGGACGCTACGATATCCAAGCCGCGGCTTTTGACGCCGTCAGCGGCAAGGGATCGGTTAGATCCCTCCAGTTCGAGGTGACGGCGCCGCAGGACGGCATTCCCCTGATGAGCAGTCTTGTCGTGGTGAATTCGGCGGAAAGGGTGGAGCCCGGCACCCCGGCCGCGCAGGGTTTACTCAGTACCGGGCAGCTGCTTCTATACCCAAACCTTGAAACACCCATCTCGCGGCAATCGGGCGGGGAGATTCCTTTCTACTTTCTGGCGTATTCCAAAAGGGATATTCCGGAAGCTTTCGTCGAGCTTCTGGAGCACGGCCGGCGGGTGAGCCT
>JAPXNP010000144.1:0-5376 GCA_033811955.1 Acidobacteriota bacterium | reverse complement strand
CGTCCCTAAGCTGCTACGCCCGGATCGACGAGTTCGGTTTTATCGAATCGCCTCACCGTAGGGTAATCGACGGGAGGGTGGTGGACTTCTGCCGGGTTACCGCACCTGGGGACACTTCGCTGAAGCCAGGAGAGGTATACCCTCTGGAGGAGGTTCTAAAGGAGAACAGTCGTCTCAAGAAAGGCAAGAAACCGGCTGCGTACGAGCCCCACGCCTTCTACCTGACGGCGTGGGAGGGGGATCGCCATTACATCGCCCAGGCGAACGTCGATCTGGATGAGCAGGGGAGGATCGTGCGGGACCGGGTTACGGTCCGCTATCAGGGGAACTTCGTTTTCGTGGAGCGGGGAAAGATCGAGTACGTGGACGTCAGCCCTAAGCAGTTGGTCAGCGTGGCGGCCAGTCTGATCCCCTTCCTGGAGCACGACGACGCCAACCGGGCACTGATGGGATCGAACATGCAGCGGCAAGCCGTTCCGTTGCTGCAGACGGAAGCGCCGTTTGTGGGTACCGGCATGGAGTACATCGCCGCCCGCGATTCGGGAGCCGTCATCCTGTGTCGGCGTGACGGGATTGTGGAAAGCGTCGATGCGGAACGGATCATCGTGCGGGCTCAGAGCGGCGATGCGAGTTCGGTGCGTGACGTCGGGGTGGATATTTACAAGTTGACCAAGTTTGAGCGCTCCAACCAGAACACTTCCATAACCCAGAAGCCGCTCGTATCGAAAGGTGACCGCGTCAAAAAGAGCCAGGTCTTGGCGGACGGACCCTGCACCGAAAAGGGCGAATTGGCTCTGGGGCGCAATATCCTGGTGGCCTTCATGCCCTGGAGGGGTTATAACTATGAGGACGCCATCCTCGTCAGCGAACGCTTGGTGAAAGACGATCTTTACACTTCGGTGCATATTGAGGAGCTCGAGATTGAGGCGCGGGATACCAAGCTGGGTCCGGAGGAAATCACCCGTGATATTCCGAATGTAAACGAGTCCGTTTTGACCGAGCTGGACGAGAGCGGCATCATTCGAATCGGCGCCACGGTGAAGCCCGGGGACATCATCGTGGGCAAGGTCACGCCTAAGGGAGAGACCCAGCTGACGCCGGAAGAGAAGCTGTTGCGGGCAATCTTCGGTGAGAAAGCCGGAGAGGTCAAGGACGCGTCGCTTTATGCTCCTCCCGGCATTGAAGGGACGGTCGTCAACGTCAAGGTCTTTACCCGGCGGGGAGCGGAGAAAGACCTGCGCACTCAGGAAATCGAGGCGGCGGAAATCGCGCGGCTCGAAAAGGACCTCCATGACGAGATTCGCATCCTCACGGAAGAGACGCGCCAGTCGGCTGTCGATTTGCTGGAGGGCCAGGCGGCCGCCGAGAAAATAGTCGATTCCCGGGGCGGAACGGTCGCCAAGAAAGGTGCGCGTCTCGAACGTAACTTGTTGGAACCGCTGACGTACTCCGATCTGATGGCGATCAAGGTCGTCGATGAAAGCGTCCAGCGCCGTCTCAAGGATCTTTTCTTCCGAACGGAGAAGCAGCTCAACTACCTTCAGGAGTCTCACCACGAACGGGTGGAGCGGATTGAGAAGGGAGACGAGCTTCCCCCGGGCGTTATCAAGATGGTGAAAGTCTTTGTCGCCATGAAGCGGAAGGTCTCGGTAGGGGACAAGATGGCCGGGCGGCACGGGAACAAGGGAGTCATTTCCCGGATTATGCCTGAGGAGGACATGCCCTTCCTGCCGGACGGTACTCCGGTGGATATTGTCCTTAATCCTCTCGGCGTGCCTTCCCGTATGAACGTAGGACAGGTGCTGGAGACGTACCTGGGATGGGCGGCCAAGGTTCTCGGACAGTATTACTCTTCGCCGGTTTTCGACGGTGCGTCCGAAGACGAGATAAAGGCGGAGTTGCGGAAGGCCGGGCTGCCTGAAAACGGCAAGACCGTTCTGCACGACGGTTTGACCGGGGAACCGTTCGATCAGAAGGTGTCGGTCGGCTACATTTATATGAACAAGTTAAGCCACATGGTGGACGACAAGATTCACGCCCGCTCCATCGGGCCTTACAGTCTGATCACACAGCAACCGTTGGGAGGGAAGGCACAGTTCGGCGGCCAGAGGTTTGGTGAGATGGAGGTCTGGGCGCTGGAGGCGTACGGTGCCGCCCACATTCTGCAAGAGCTGTTGACCGCCAAGTCCGATGACGTGCAGGGGCGAGCAAAGATTTACGAATCGATTGTAAAAGGGGAATCGGACTATAGCCCGGGCATCCCGGAGTCGTTTAACGTCCTGGTGCGGGAGCTGCAAGCTTTGGCGCTCGACGTTGAGCTGATCGAGAAGCCCCGGAAGAAACTGCGACGCCGATCCGAGGCTCTAAAGCGGGCGGAAGAGGTCTTGGGAGGTGTTGGCGGCTCAGGGGCCGAGGCCGGCGACACGGCACCGGAGTCGGCCGACCAAGTTTCGGAGTAAGAATTCCCAGCCGGAAAACGGAGGAATTTTGGGAATGTTTCGTGAACAAGTTGAAAAGAGCCAGTTGCTAAAGAATTTTGAAGCCATCCGCATTGGTCTGGCTTCGCCGGAGAAGATCCGCTCTTGGTCGCACGGTGAGGTTACCAAGCCTGAGACCATCAACTACCGCACCTTTAAACCCGAGCGGGACGGCTTGTTTTGTGCGCGGATTTTCGGCCCGGTAACCGACTGGGAGTGTTTGTGCGGGAAGTACAAGCGGATGAAACATCGGGGCGTGATCTGCGACAAGTGTGGGGTCGAGGTGACGCTTTCGAAGGTGCGCCGCGAACGCTTGGGACACATTGAACTGGCCAGTCCTTGTTCTCACGTCTGGTTTTTCAAAGGCTTGCCGAGTCGTATCGGTCAACTTCTGGACCTGTCCCTGCGGGACTTGGAGCGTGTCCTGTACTTTGAGGCGTACGTGGTCATCGACCCGGGAGAAACGCCGCTGAAGGAGCGGGAGTTGCTGACCGAGGAACGGTATCGCGCCTTGCAGGCCGAGCATCCGGGCCAGTTCGACGCCGGTATGGGAGCGGAGGCGATCAAAGAGCTGCTGCGCCGCGTCGATGTCGAGGCCCTCGCCATTGATTTGCGCTTCAAGATGCGGAACGAGACGTCCCAATTAAAGCGCCTGAAGTACGCCAAACGGTTGCGGGTGGTGGATTCATTCCGAAAATCGGGGAACAAACCGGAATGGATGATCATGGATGTGATCCCGGTCCTGCCGCCTGAACTGCGACCGCTGGTTCCCTTGGACGGCGGCCGATTCGCCACCTCCGACCTGAATGATCTGTATCGTCGGGTCATCAACCGGAACAATCGCTTGAAGAAGTTGATCGAGCTCCGGGCTCCCGAGGTCATTATCCGCAACGAAAAGCGTATGTTGCAGGAAGCGGTCGACGCCTTGTTCGACAACGGCCGTAGAGGCCGGGTCTTACGGGGAGTGAAGAACCGTCCGCTGAAGTCGCTGTCGGATTCGCTGAAGGGCAAGCAGGGTCGCTTCCGCCAAAACCTGCTGGGTAAGCGGGTGGACTACTCGGGCCGTTCCGTCATCGTGGTCGGGCCGGAACTGAAGCTTCATCAATGCGGCCTGCCCAAGATTATGGCCCTCGAGTTGTTCAAGCCGTTTATCTATCACCGGCTTGAACGGGACGGGCATGCTACGACCATCAAGGGTGCCAAGGAAATGGTGGAGCGCCAGGAACCGGTCGTCTGGGACATTTTGGAAGAGGTGATCCAGCAGCATCCCATCATGCTCAACCGGGCCCCTACGTTGCACCGTTTGGGCATTCAGGCGTTTGAGCCCAGCCTGGTGGAAGGCAAGGCGATCAAGATCCATCCGCTGGTTTGTACCGCCTACAACGCCGACTTCGACGGCGACCAGATGGCCGTGCACATCCCGTTGTCGCAGGAAGCGCAGGTCGAGGCCTCGGTGCTGATGCTTTCCTCTCACAATGTTCTTTCCCCCGCCAACGGACAGCCCTTGGCCGTGCCTTCCCAGGACATCGTTCTGGGCTGCTATTACCTGACGCACGAGCGGCTGAAGGGCAAGGGAGCGGGTAAAAGCTTTACGGACGTCAGTGAGATCTATCACGCCCTCGAGGCCGGGGAGATCGACCTCTTAGCTCCCATCAAGTTCCGCTACACGGGTGAGTTCATCGACCTGACCAAGATGTATGACAACCAGGACGTGATTCACGCCGAGGTCCGGTACCTTGAGAACGAATGGATCGACACGACCGTCGGGCGGGTCATCTTCAACGACCGGCTGCCGGGCGAAATGCCGTACATCAACGGTTTGCTGAAGAAGAAGGGTCAGCAGCAGTTGGTGAACTATTGCTATCTCCGCTTCGGCTTGGGAACCACGGTGGAGATGCTGGACGAACTGAAAGATATCGGCTTCTCCTATGCCACGAAAGCCGGATTCACCATCGCAGTCGACGATCTGATTGTTCCGGAGAATAAAGAGCAGTTGGTGGAGGAGGCTCGTAAGGCGGTCATCCAGGTGGAGAAAGAGTACGTGGGAGGCGCCATTACCAATGGTGAGCGTTACAACATGGTGGTGGCCATTTGGAGTGATGTTACCGAGAAGGTGGCCGACGCCATGTTCAAGGCGATGTCTTCCTATGAGAACGAGGAAGGAGAGTTCAACTCGATCTTCATCATGGCCGATTCCGGGGCGCGCGGCAGCAAGCAACAGTTAAGGCAGTTGGCGGGAATGCGTGGTCTTATGGCGAAGCCGTCCGGAGAAATCATTGAGACTCCCATTACGTCCAATTTCCGGGAAGGTCTGACGGTGCTCCAGTACTTCATTTCCACCCACGGAGCGCGCAAAGGGTTGGCGGATACGGCTCTGAAAACGGCGGACTCGGGTTACTTGACCCGCCGGTTGGTGGATGTGGCACAGGACGTCATCGTTTCGGAGGAAGACTGCAGAACCTTGGACGGGATTGAAATCACCGCCCTTGTGGAAGGCGGTGAGATTATTGAAAACCTGCGGGACCGTATCGTCGGGCGCGTGGCTTTGGACCGCGTCGTCGACCCGTTTACCGGGGAGACCCTGGTGGACGCCAACGAGGAAATCACCGAGGACGTTGCCGCTCAGATTCAGGCGGCCGGTATCGAAAAGGTGAAGATTCGTTCGGTCTTGACGTGCAAGTCCCGCCGCGGCCTTTGTCGGCGCTGCTACGGGCGGAACCTGGCCAGCGGCGAGCTGGTCGAGCTGGGTGAAGCCGTCGGAGTGCTGGCGGCCCAGTCTATTGGTGAACCGGGTACTCAGTTGACGATGCGGACCTTCCACATCGGTGGTACGGCGAGCAAGGTGGAAGAAGAATCGACTGTGGAAGCAAAGCACGCCGGCCGAGTGCGCTTTCTCAAT
>JAPXNP010000143.1:0-5398 GCA_033811955.1 Acidobacteriota bacterium | reverse complement strand
GCGCTCAAGAAGATCTACGCCAAGGGGAATACGGTTCTTTATGACGCTCTGTACGTCACGTTCGACGACTTGTTGAAAGATGTAACTACGAAGACGGCTGTGATCCTGCTGACGGACGGAATCGATACTGGTAGCATGGTGAATTTCCAGGATGTTCTTCAACTGACTCTGCAAGCCAGCAGCCCAATTTACGTCGTCTCGAAAGTGGACGAATATCGGGCTGAAGCCATCGGACTGCGGCGGCTTCTCAGTTCGAGGAACCAGATTATTCCCGACACTCTCGAGGACGCTTTCATTCAGAAGCGGGCCGAGGATCTGAAGCGACTGGCTGATTTGACTGGCGGTCGGTACTTGTCCACACGCGATTTTGCCACGTTGACCGACATTTACGGCCAGGTAGCGGAAGAGCTGAAACACCAGTATTTCATGTCCTACGTTCCCCTCAACCGGGAGCGGGACGGTTCCTGGCGGAGCATCGAAGTTAAGGTCCGTCGCGGAGACGTGGTGGCTCGCACGAGACGCGGCTACTATGCTTTGGGCCCCGACAAGACCGTACCTTGAAGTTAGCGCTGTTCCGGCCAAATACTGCAATCCGGCTAACCCGGGGCAATTAGAACGGCAACTCTGGCATGCACCCTAGGCTTTTTGCCTTGGTTGAGTCCAGTGTGGGTTCGGGTTGGGCGTATGGGGGGGTAAACGACGCTCTTGGGTGCGGAAGGCGTAGGGGGCGTAATTTCGGGGCTTGGGCGGGTTTTTTTGATGCGGTTGGAAGTGTTTGGTAAAATAGGACCGATTCGGTTCTATTTGGTTCGAATAAGAGCGCGGCGGGCGATAGGGGCTTAGGAGATCAAATGATTCGGATGAATAAGCAAACGGACTATGGCCTGCTTCTTCTCTTTCAGTTTGTCCGTCCGGAGAATCGCGGCAAGAACTTGACTGCCATAGGGTTGGCTGATGCGACCCACCTGCCGGTACCCATAGTGAGTAAGGTGTTGAAGCGCCTCGCTAAGCACGGTGTATTGCGGTCCTATCGGGGATCCAGCGGGGGTTACCGTCTCTCTCGAGACCCCACTCGGCTGTCTTTGGCGGAGATCGTCGGTGCCTTGGAAGGTCCGCTGGCAATCACCGATTGCCTGGACGAAGAGAACGGCTGCCGGCGCGAGGCCGTCTGTCCTATGCGGGACAAGTGGGAGCGGATTAATTCCGCGATGTTTGCCGTCTTCGCCGGCATTTCGCTGCAGGAGCTGGCGGGGAAAATGGGTGGGCATTCCGGACTGATTGGCGTCGGCGGACAAAGCCGCCGTGGGAAGGCTCTCCCACATCCGGAAATCTAAGGAGTGAAAGGGCAATGTCGACAGAAAACATGGATCTGGGGAGATTTGCTGAAGAAGAGTACAAATACGGATTCTATACGGACATCGAGCAGGAGTCTTTGCCTCCGGGCTTGAATGAGGACATTGTCCGGGCGATCTCAGCCAAGAAGGGAGAGCCTGAATGGATGTTGGGATGGCGTCTGAAGGCGTATCGACAGTGGTGCAGTATGGAAGAGCCCCACTGGGGATTCGCCAAGTACTCGCCGATCAATTATCAGGAGATTGTCTACTACGCGGCCCCAAAGCGCCGGAGCAACCAGCCGAAGAGTTTGGACGAAGTGGATCCGGAGCTCCTGGAGACCTACCGCAAACTCGGCATTCCCCTAGAGGAGCAAGAACTCCTGGCCGGTGTGGCGGTGGACGCCGTTTTCGACAGTGTTTCCGTAGCAACCACCTTCCAGCAAAGACTCGCCGAGCAAGGAATCATTTTCTGCTCCATGAGTGAGGCGATCCGAGAGCATCCCGAACTGGTGCGACGTTATCTCGGCTCAGTTGTCCCTTACTCGGACAATTTCTTTGCCGCGCTGAATTCGGCCGTCTTTTCCGACGGTTCTTTCTGCTATATCCCTCCGGGAGTTCGCTGCCCTATGGAGCTCTCTACGTACTTCCGAATCAACGCCGCCAAAACTGGTCAATTCGAGCGCACGTTGATCGTTGCGGATAAAGGCAGTTATGTGAGCTATCTGGAGGGCTGTACAGCACCGATGAGGGATGAAAACCAACTCCACGCGGCGGTGGTTGAGCTTGTCGCGCACGAGGACGCCACGATCAAGTATTCGACCGTTCAGAACTGGTACCCTGGGGATGACCAAGGCCGCGGAGGAATCTACAATTTCGTAACTAAACGAGGGAAATGCCTTGGAGCCAATTCCCGCATCTCGTGGACGCAGGTCGAGACCGGTTCGGCCATTACTTGGAAGTACCCGAGCTGCCTTCTTTTGGGTGACAACTCGGTCGGCGAGTTCTATTCCGTTGCTCTGACGCGCAAGCGCCAGCAGGCGGATACGGGTACGAAGATGATCCATATAGGCAAGAACACTCGGAGCTACATTGTGTCCAAGGGGATTTCGGCGGGAGAGGGGCAAAATGCCTACCGCGGTTTGGTTCGCATGGCAAGATCGGCGGACGATGCGCGGAACTTCACCCAGTGCGACTCCATGCTGATTGGGGAGAAGTGCGGCGCTCACACGTTCCCTTCTATCGAGGTGGAAAACAGCAGTGCTCAGATGGAGCATGAAGCTACTACGTCGAAGATCGGGGAAGACCAAATCTTTTATTGCCGGCAGCGCGGACTGTCGGCGGAGGAGGCGGTCTCCATGATCGTGAACGGGTTCTGCCGGGAGGTCTTTAAAGAGTTGCCCATGGAGTTCGCCGTAGAGGCCCAAAGGTTACTGAGTGTCAACTTAGAAGGTAGTGTGGGCTAAGGCGCGAGATCAGAAGGGCGACCGTAGCGCCTGTTGAAGATCCCGGAGACGGACCGGGAAGGGAACAGAACATGCTTGAAATCAAGAACCTACATGTTTCGGTGGAAGGCAAGGAGATCCTCCGGGGTGTCGACCTGGTGGTGAAGGCCGGAGAAGTTCATTCCATCATGGGTCCCAACGGCTCCGGAAAGAGCACGTTGGCTAACACGCTGGCAGGTCGCCCCGGCTACGAGGTGACAGAGGGAGAAGTTCTTTACAAGGGGAAGAGCCTGCTCGAAATGGATCCCGAGGAACGGGCGCGGGAAGGGGTGTTCTTGGCCTTCCAGTACCCGGTTGAAATACCGGGCGTCAGCAATACCTACTTTCTTCGTGCCGCGTTGAACGCAGTGCGGAGGCATCGAGGCGAAAAGGAGGTTGACGCGCTCGAATTCCTGAAACTGGTCCGGGAGAGCGCAAAGCTGCTGAAAATCGACGATCAGCTGTTGAGCCGTTCCGTCAATGACGGTTTCTCCGGTGGAGAGAAGAAGCGCAATGAGATTCTGCAGATGGCGGTCCTCCAGCCTTCTCTGGCCATCCTTGACGAGACCGACAGCGGCCTGGACATCGATGCGCTCAAAATCGTGGCGGAGGGAGTGAACGCCCTTCGGTCAGCGGAGCGCGCGTTTATCCTTGTCACGCACTACCAGCGACTCCTCAACTACATTGTCCCGGATTACGTTCATGTCCTTTACGAAGGTCGAATCGTCCGTTCGGGAGGCAAGGAGCTGGCGCTTGAGCTTGAGCGCAGCGGCTATGCATCTTGGGAGAACCAAGCTTCAGTTTCTACCGCAGGGAGATGAGCGACGATGACCGCACAGACAACGATTTCGACGCTTGATCAGGCAGGTGAGCGACTGCTGCAACTGGCACAGCAGTCCCGGCCTTGGAGGTCCGGGCGGCTGGCCGCTTTGCGGCGGGAAGCGCTGGATATCTTCGCAGAACAGGGACTGCCTGAGCCCCGGAGTGAGGACTGGAGACATGCACATCTTGGCCCCGTGAGGGAAGAGCTCGACTACATTCGTCCCAGGGAGATAGGTGCGGCGAGGGTGGCGAAAAGCCTGTTGGAAGCGAGTCCCTTTGCCGGCGTCGGAGGTTCCAGGATCGTATTTGTCGACGGGCAATACGCGGCGTCTCTATCCGATCTGACGCGTCTGCCCCCCGGTGTGCTGTTGGCCACCTTCGTCGAGGCACAGGAAGACAGTGCTTTGCAAGAGCATCTTGGACGCTATGCAACCTTTGGTGACCACCCCTTTACCGCCTTGAATACTGCGGGCTTTGAGGATGGAGCGTTTATCAATATCCGGCAAAACGTCAGCTTGGAGCACCCTCTCGAAATCATCTTCCTTTCTCTTGGAGAGGAGTCTGGTAGAGTGGTGACGCACCCGCGGGTTCTCGTGTTGGCCGAGGCACACACAAAAGTTCCCGTCGTCGAGCTCCACTTGGGTGCAGGCCGGGGCCGATATTTCAGCAATCCCGTCACTGAGATCGTATGTGGAGAGAACGCTCAAGTGGACTTTTTGAAAATCCAGGTGGAAGACTGTGATTCTTTCCACTTCGGCAGACTTGAAAGTTGGCAGGATCGAAACGCTACAGTGCGGACCGCAGTGATTACGTTGTCCGGAGGGATCGTTCGGAATGACACCGGTTCGGCGCTGGACGGTGAAGGTGGCTACGCGGATCTAGACGGGCTCTACCTGGTAAGTGGCAAGGCGCAAGTGGACAACTTCACCCGGATCGAACACCGGAAGCCTCATTGCGGGAGTCGTGAGGTGTACAAGGGGATCCTCAATGACGAGGGGCGTGGTCATTTCCGCGGGCGCATCATTGTTAAGCAAGGTGCCCAAGGGACCGACGCGAAGCAAACCAACAAGAACCTTTTGCTCTCCTCCGGCGCCTTGGCGAATACCAAGCCCGAACTTGAGATCTACGCTGATGATGTCAAGTGTACCCACGGTGCAACCATCGGCCGGCTGGACGACGAGGCCCTGTTTTACCTGAGAAGCCGAGGCATCGGCGAAGCGTCGGCGAGAAGCATCCTAATCTATGCTTTTGCCGGAGAGGTGGTGGGCCGTCTTCATCATCCTGAAATCCGCCAGGCTGTCGATCGCTTTTTCCTGAGCTGGCTTCCCCGAGGCGAGGTTGTTAGGGCAATGGCGGCGACGGAAGCAATCAATGTATAGCTCACACGACTCGGTACAAGATACGCAAGAGCGGAGACGCAGGTGATGGGAAGGGCGCTGGACGAAGGGCAGTTTCCCAGTGACGCTCGGGCGGGTATAACCCGGCCGGGTTGCACCGATTCGGACGACGCGTTGCTTAAAGCAGAAGTACTCCGGGAGGAATTCCCTATACTCCGCCGCCGGATCCGAGGCAGGCCTTTGGTCTACTTAGATAATGCCGCCACCACCCAAAAGCCTCAGCGGGTGTTGGACGCCGTCCAACAGTACTACCAGCACTACAACGCAAACGTCCATCGCGGAGTCCACTTGTTGAGTCAGGAGGCTACGGAAGCTTATGAGGGTGCCCGACGCAAGGTACAACGGTTCATCGGGGCACGGGATG
>JAPXNP010000142.1:0-5445 GCA_033811955.1 Acidobacteriota bacterium | reverse complement strand
TCCTATGCCGTTGCATAGGAGAATCAAGCAGGGACGGCGTTGAGAATGAACCGACCGATCATCCACGAGGTAGGTCTGCGAGACGGCTTGCAGATGGAGGAACGCGTGATTCCGACAGCGGCCAAGTTGCGCTGGGCCCGGGCGTTGATGAAAGCCGGAGTGGACGTACTCCAGCTGGGGTCGTTCGTGCATCCGGGCCGTGTTCCGCAGATGGCGGATACCGACGAGTTGTTCCGGCGACTCCTGCCGGAGCGAAGTGGTGAACGCCCGCTGTTGTCCGGCTTGGTCCTGAATCGGAAGGGACTGGAAAGGGGACTTGCCTGCGGTGTAGAACTCTTTTGCATGGGTGTGTCCGCCAGCGAGACTCACAGCCGCAAGAACGTAGGCCGGGGGGTGGATGAAGCTCTCAGCGAGGTCGTCTCAATCGCTGCGGAGGCCCGGGCCGCCGGTCGAAACGTGCAACTTTCCGTCCAGTCCGCGTTTGGCTGCGGATACGAGGGGCCGGTAGCGAAGGCTCGTGTTTTGAAGGTTGTCGATCGCTACCTAGAGGAGGGCTTCCTGGATTTGAGCCTGGCCGACACCGCCGGGCATGCCGACCCCTGGAGCGTCCGGGAGATGATGGAAGAACTGCGGAAGCGGGATCCGGGCATCCGCCTCACCTTGCATCCACACAACACCTACGGTGCAGGGATAGCCAACTGCGTGGCCGCTTTCGAAGCCGGAGCCGACGCTTTCGAGACCGCGTTCGGAGGTCTGGGAGGCTGTCCGTTTACCCGGCAACCGGGGGGCAACGTCTGTACGGAAGACTGGATTCACTTACTCCAGCGGCGCGGCATCCGATCCGATATAGACTTGCACCGCCTCATCGAAACGGCCCGTGATCTGGCGACTGCTCTCGGCCGGGAATTACCCGGCCTGGTCTACCGTATCGGCCCCATCCCGTCTGCTGCCGAAGATGAATTCCACGAGCCGGCCCCACCTCTTCCCGGGTAGCGCGACACCCCCCGAGGATGTTGGCCGGTCCGCAAGCTTCGGGCGGCGTTCCCAACGATTCGACGGTGTAGGTGGATGGACTGGATGGAGTAAGGAGAAACCATGGACGTTTTGAGTGGAATTCGGGTTCTGGATCTGACCAATGTACTGTCGGGTCCCTTCGCCACCGTGCATCTGGCCCTGCTCGGAGCGGAGGTCGTCAAGATCGAGAATCCCCGGGACGGCGACCTGGCCCGCAAGCTGGGTGCCTCCCCGGAGCTGAACCGCAGGCTGCTGGGAACCAGCTTTTTGGCTCAAAACGCCAACAAAAAATCGGTAACCATTAACCTGAAGGATGAACGAGGTAAGGATATTTTTCGCCGCCTTGTTCCTACGGCGGACGTCTTGGTGGAAAATTTCCGACCCGGGGTGATGAATCGCCTGGGGCTCGGGTACGAGTCGTTGCGGGAACTGAACCCCCGACTCATTTACTGTGCCATCTCGGGCTTCGGTCAAACCGGGCCCGACGCCGACCGGCCCGCCTACGATCAGATCATTCAGGGACTCAGCGGAGTGATGGCGGTCAACGGCGACGAGCGCTTGAATCCACTACGTTGCGGATTTCCGGTCTGCGATACGGTGGGAGGTCTGAACGCCGCCTTCGCCGTGACGGCTGCGCTATTCCACCGGGAACGGACCGGGGAGGGCCAGTTCATCGACGTGGCTTTGCTCGACTCCGTCATGCCGCTGTTGGGTTGGGTGGCCGCCAACTGGCTGTTGGCCGGTCAACCTCCCGTATTGTTGGGCAACGACAACTTTACCGCCGCCCCTTCGGGGACCTTTGCGACGCAGGACGGTCACATCAATATCGCGGCCAACAAACAAGAACAGTGGGAGGCGGTTGCTGAGGAAATCGGTATGCCCGAGCTGAAAGACGACCCTCGTTTTCGTGAGCGGGACGAACGTAAGAAAAACCGTGCCGAGCTGAATCGCATCCTCGAGTCTAGGCTGAGGGAAAAGCCTTCTGCATTTTGGATCCGTGTGCTCAACGCGAGGGGCGTGCCGGCGGGCGAGATTCTGTCGTTACAAGACGCTCTTGAGCAACCTCAGATTCGCCACCGGGGAAGCCTGGCAACCGTCACGGATCCCGAGCTGGGAGCCCTGCGCCTGTTCACTTTGACCGCCAAGCTGGAGAAAACCCCGGGCGCCTTGCGCACTCCGCCTCCTCGACTCTCCGAGCACACCGAAGAGATTCTCGGCGAGCTGGGCTACGATCGGGAAGAACTGGAAAAGCTCAGGCAAGAAGGGGTCGTCTGATCGCGCCAAGCTGTGCGGGGGAGCGGGACCTTTCCGCAAATCGCGTTTACCTTGGTGCCGAGACGTACGTGGTCGCCTGCCGTCCTCACGCGTCCGTCAACCGCCGACGGACATATGGGATCAAACCGCCGGCATCCACGACGGCCTGCCGAGCCGGCGCCAAGGGCAGCACCGCAAACTCCTTCCCCTGCGTCACGTTGACCACTCGGTCGTTTCGAATCTCGAGTTCATCTCCGACAGTCGCAGAAATCTCCGGACAGGTCAGGGTCGGCAAACCCAAGTTGACCGCATTCTGCAAGAAAATCCGGGCAAAGCTGCGGGCTACGATCACCAACCCATGGCCGCGTAAGCACGAAGCCGCCTGTTCGCGGGACGACCCGCTCCCGAAGTTCTCACCCGCCACGATGATGCCGCCCGCAGGCACTCGGCCTTCAACCAACGCTCGGTTGAAGTCCGGATCGTCTGCAAAGGCGAAACGCGGGGTCTCCGTCGGCAGGACCGTAGCCATGAACCTGCCCGGATAAATAATGTCGGTCGACACGTCGTCACCCAGAACGAGCACCACCTTGCCCATCTCACATCACCTCCCGAGGGTCTGTAACAACCCCGCGGACTGCACTGGCCGCCGCAACAGCCGGCGAACAGAGGTAGATCTCAGCATTCGCATTGCCCATGCGTCCTTTAAAATTTCGATTCGTTGTCGATAGGGCCACCTCTCCGTCGCCCAGCGCTCCTTGGTGAACACCCAAGCAGCAGCCACAACCCGGGTTCATCACCACTGCTCCCGCATCGATCAGGGCCGCGATATAACCCCGTTTCATGGCCTCCCGGTAAATTCGCCAAGTAGCGGGAAACACAAGAAGTCGAACATTCCTCGCCACTTTCCGGCCCTGCAGAATCACCGCCGCCTCCTCCAGGTCGTCCAAACGCCCGTTGGTGCAAGAACCTATGACGATTTGATCTACGGCCCTTCCCGCCTCTTCCCGAACCGGCTTCACGTGATCCACGCGGTGAGGACAGGCCAGCTGCGGTTCCAGTTCTTCCGCCCGAATATGCATCTCGCGGTCGTACCGTGCATCGGCATCCGGACGATAATCTCCGTCCGGCTCAAACAACAAGCCGGCTTCTTCCTTGAGATAGCGCAGGGTTTCAGCGTCGGCCGGCACAATGCCGCACGTGGCCCCCGCCTCCACGGCCATGTTCGCAAGAGTCATGCGTCCGGAAGTGGACATGCCGGCAATGGTGTCACCGTGAAATTCCAGCACATGAAAGTTCGCACCGTCCGCCCCCAGCTCACCCACCAAGTAAAGAGCCAGGTCCTTCGCCGAGACTCCGGCAGGTAGGTCTCCCTCGACGGTCACCTTGATGCTGCCGGGTGTCTCCACGTTCAATACGCTCCCGAGGGCCCAAACCGCCGCCATCTCCGTGGCTCCGATTCCGAACGCGAAGGCACCAAGAGCTCCGTGGGTTGTGGTATGACTGTCCGTCCCCACGACAACCCGGCCGGGCAGCACGTATCCGTTCTCGGGAAGCACTTGGTGGCAAATCCCGCCTTCGTCGCCGCGGATGTCGTGAAACTTCCGGATGCCTTGATCAGCGGCGAACCGTCGGACCTTGGCCTGGTTGGTCGCCGTCTTGCTGCTTTCGGCGGGAACCCGATGATCGAAAATGAGGGCAATACGCTCGGGATCCCAGACCTTCGCCGGCTTATCCAGCCCATGGAACATTTCGCTGAACTGCGCGATGACTAGTGCAGCATTTTCGTGAGACATGGCCAGATCGACTCGAGGCTCAACCACCTCCCCGACGGCTACTTCCCGCCGGCCTGTAGCTCGGGCCAGTATCTTCTGAACGACTGTCTGTCCCATCATTCTTTCTCCTTCGATCTCCCCGCCCGGAGACCGGCGCGGCCTCCCACAGCCCGGCTGAACCCACCGTGCAGGCCGGCCCTAAAGTCTCTCGGCTACCGCCCGGGCCATCTCAAGCGTTCCCGCCGAACCTCCCATATCGTAGGTTCTCACTCGGCCCTCCCGAATTACCTCGGCCACCGCCCGCTCCACTCGCGCCCCCGCCTCTTCCTCGCCCAACCAATCCAGCATCATCTTGGCGGCAAGAATCGTCGCCAGAGGATTCACTTTGTATTGGCCCGCATACTTAGGAGCGGATCCATGCGTCGGCTCAAAGACGGCCAGTCGCTCACCGATGTTTCCGGAGCAGGCGAAACCCAGTCCTCCCACCATCTGGGCACACAAGTCCGAAATGATGTCTCCGTACAGGTTGGGGGCGACCAAAACGTCATAGTCTTTCGGATTCTTCAACAGCCACATCGTCATGGCGTCAACATTCGCTTCGTCGAAGGCGATCTCTGGAAAACCGGCCGCCACCGAACGGGCGGCTTCCAAGAACAGCCCGTCGGATGCTCGGACCACGTTGGCCTTATGAATCACGGTGACTCTTTTCCGCCCGTGTTCTCGAGCATATTGAAAGGCGGCTTCCGCAATACGCTCAGATCCCTTGCGTGTATTGATTTTCAGGGAAACCGCGTAATCCTCCGGAGGCAGATTTTGATAACGCCGGAAGGCCGGGGCTTCTTCGGCCAAGTCCTCGGCCAGCCTCTGCGGAACCGGAAAGAACTCTATGCCGGCGTATAGGTCTTCGGTATTCTCGCGGAAAACCACCAGATCAATGTCATCACGATAGTTAAGAGGGTTCCCTGGGAAGGCTCGACACGGTCGCAAGCAGACGAACAAATCAAACAGTTGCCGCAACCGCACAATGGGAGACCGGTATCGTCGCCCGGTTCCCCTGAGCGAAGGATGCAGCTCTTTCTCGGCCGCCGCTCCCGGTTTCGAAGTGATGGCTCCAAACAGCGCCGCATCCACAGTCTTCAACAGCTCGATCGTGCGCTCCGGCAACGCCTCCCCCTCTTCGCACCAAAAACGCCAACCGATATCGCCGGGCACATAGTCCGCGTCAAACGACAGGCGGTCCAATACGATCCGGGCGGCTTCCAGCACCTCCGGACCCACTCCGTCTCCCGGCAACCAAGCGATTCGATACTTCGGCATTCTCCACTCCTTTCCTGGGATCCCGCTTGTGTGATCGGGTTCCGGCGTCGGAAACCCTATCGTACCCGGCGATCGGATCCTCCTCCGT
>JAPXNP010000141.1:0-5447 GCA_033811955.1 Acidobacteriota bacterium | reverse complement strand
GAGGCCACCAGTGCCGGTCCTCATCCACGGAGCCGTCACCGTACCTCTCGTAGAGGATCGACCCGTCCTCGGCTACCCCCTCCCTCCGTACGCTCCTTGCAATATGTTCGGCGGCGTCCCGAATGTCAGCCGTAAGGCGGGAGATCTGCAACACCCGGCCGGCCTCCTCCAGTAACCAGGAGGCCTCAATATCATGTCCGAACGAGACGACGTCGGACCGAACTTCCCAGTTTTCATTAAAAAAGAGCTGTAAATGGGCGCGCGGGCGGTCCAGGATGCGATCTAAGAACGTCTCCACCAACTTTACCAAGCGGTCTTGCAATCTTGCGTCCGGCCAGACTTGCAGAAGTCCCGTATAGGCCTCCAGCAAATGCAAATGGGTGTTCATCGACTTCTTCTCGTTCAAGTCACGGGGACTCAACCGAACGTCCTGTAGCTCATCCCAGTCCCGAGCGAACGCTTCAAAGTACCCTTCGGCGAAGGGGTCTCGACACCTTGCTTCCAACAAACGAAAGAGGTCGACTGCGATGTTCAAAGCCTCGTCGTCAGCCGTCGCCTGGAAGTACCTTGCCAAGCCGTAGACGGCAAACGCCTGAGCGTACACCTGCTTCCGATCGTTCAACGGATTTCCCCGGTAGTCGAGCATCCAGAACACTCCTCCATATTCTCGATCCAGGAAAAAATCCCTGAAGTATTGGTACGCCCGATGCGCCGTCTCCTCGCAGGCCGTATCTCCGAGTTCCTGCCACAACGCCGAAAACGTCCATAGGATTCGAGCGTTCAAAACGGCACCCTTGGGAGCCTTGGGGTCTACCGTTCCGTCGCCGCCGATCCTGCCTCGGAATCCGCCGAAATCGGGATCCGGACTGCGTTGTATCCAAAAGGGCAGGATGTTCCCCAGCAACTCCCTCCGCACCCGCTCTTGCAGGTCCATCAGTGCCGACCGGCGGTCGTCGGTTAGGCTCATGCTTCCTCTCTCATTCCTCCGGCCCGACGGGAGCCCGCATCATCCGCCGGGAGACGTCCCGTATGGTCGTCAATGTCTTTTCAATGTCTTGATCGCTGATCTGGCGATGTGCTACAAATCGGATCAAATCCGGCCCGACGGCGGAGCATAGGATTCCCTCTTCGGCCAAGCGAGTCGTAATCTCTCGAACGTCTCCGGCCACCTTAGCCACCACGATGTTGGTTTCCACAGCCTCCAGGTCGACTCCAAAGCCCGGCATTTCAGCCAATCCCTCAGCCAGCCGACGCGCCCGCCGATGGTCGTCGGCCAGACGGTCCGGCATAATCTCCAAGGCCACCAGGCCGGCGGCAGCCAAAACACCTGCTTGATGCATACCCCCGCCCAGCAGCTTCCGGACCCTCCGCGCCTCCTCGATGAATTCGGCACGCCCCACCAGCAGGGAACCGACCGGGGCGCTGAGACCTTTGCTGAGGCAAAACATGACGCTGTCACATGCACCGCTCGCCCTCGCCACGCTCACGCCTAGGCGAATCGCCGCGTTAAAGATTCGGGCTCCGTCCAGATGGACGGGGAGTCCACGCCCGTGGGCCTTTGCCACGATTTCGTCCATCGACTCCAATGACGTCACCGTGCCGCCCGCCATGTTGTGCGTATTCTCCAAAACAATAAGGCCGGTGCGGGCGCGGTAGTAGACCGGCGGGCTCAACGCCGGCTCGAGAAGGCTCCATTGCAGACGACCGCACGGGGCACTCACTACACGCGGTAGACACCCGGAAATCGCGGCCATCGCCGCCATCTCCCAGTCCACCACATGACTTCGAGCTTCGGCGATCACTTCCTCGCCGGGATTCGTATGAACGCGAATGGCGATTTGATTTCCCATGGTACCCGAGGGGACAAACAAGGCCGCCTCGCGCTCAAATAGTGCGGCTGCGTGCTCTTCCAACCGGCGTACAGTGGGATCTTCCAAGTAGACATCGTCACCCACCTCCGCCTCGGCCATGGCCCGCCTCATCTCGGGGGTCGGATGCGTCACCGTATCACTACGCAAATCGATCATCGTCGAGGGCTCCTTCGCTATTCCGACAAACGGATACCGGACAAATCCGAAACCCGTGTCCCTACCAGATCTCGGACCGCCTCCAGTGTAGGGATCGCATTCCGTGCTCCCACGGCACGACATGCCAATGCTCCGGCAGCATTGGCAAATTCCATGGTGGCCTCGAGCGTCCACCCCCGTAACACCCCGAAAAGAAACGCACCGTGAAACATGTCCCCGGCACCTGTGCTGTCTACAACGTCTACGGCAAAAGCCGGAAACTCCACCACCCGCTCCTTAACCCACACGGCGGCTCCCTGACTTCCTCGGGTGGCGACGGCAAGTCCGCGAGTCACCCCGGCTAAACAGGCCAATCCTTCCTTCCAAGGAGCACCGGGAAACGCCGTCTCGAGGAAGTGCGAACCACAGATCAGCAAGTCGGTCTCGGCCGCCAACTCGTCCCACGCTGGTACCGGCATGTCGATATCCAAAGCTACGATCAAGTCCCGGGCATGAGCCTGACGAGCCAGCTCAGCCGACGCCGCCGGCTCGTGAGCGTCCAGATGTAGGATCTTGGCATTTCGGATCCACTCCGAGCGCACCTCTTCCGGTCGCCAGCCGAGCCGGGGGTCCCGATCGTAGACGATGGTCCGTCCTCCCGTAGCCCGATCCACGATAATGACCGAAAGATGGGTCCGGGCGGCCACCACTCTGTGCAGCACCAAATCCAGGGGTTCTTCGGCCAGATCACGGGCCAGGAAAGCTCCCAGATCGTCATCGCCGATCCGACCTACGAAGACCGTCCGCAAACCGAATCGCGCACACAGCGAACACGCCGTGGCGATCTGGCCGCCGCCGGCACGGAGCAAGGGCTCCATACGGACTTTCGTGTCCCGAACCGGGTAGACGGGTACACGGCAGATTAAGTCTACCGTGCTTTCCCCAAACCCCACCACATCCACAGGTCGTTGCCGGGTTCGCTCAAGAACCGCTAGGACTTTTTGATACTTGCTCATGGCGGCGCCGAGTTTCTAGCCGGTACCGTGCTTAAGCAGTCCGGTGTCGGCAAAACTGACGTAGCGATAGGCGCCGATGATAACATGATCGATCAGCCGGATCCCCAGCACTTCTCCGGTCTTAGCCAGGCGGTTCGTAATCGTCACATCTTCACGGCTGGGAGTGGGGTCTCCGCTGGGATGATTATGAACACATAGGATCGCCGCCGCCCCTTCCCGAACCGCCGGGCGGAAGACTTCCCGGGGATGTACCAGCGAACGATCCAGAGCTCCCAGGGACACCTCAACGATCCTGAGCGGGCGGTTCTTCGAATCGAGGAGCAAGACCCAGAAGCACTCCTGCTTCAAATCCTCCGCCAGAGGACGAAAGTACTCAAATACACTGCGGCTCGAGGTGAAGGAACGTCCCGTGATCCAAAATCGACGGCGGGAACGGCGAACCAGCTCGAGCGACGCCAAAAATGCCCTCGCGGCCGTAACGGTAAATCCGGCCGTAACCAGCTCCGCTTCGCTCTTTCTTAGGAGCTCCGACGGAGGCTCGGAGGCGAAAATGCGGAGCGCCCGTTTTTCCGCCCGCTTCGCCCCCAGACCAGGCACTAGGAGCAACGACAATAGCTCGACAGGAGACAGGCCCTTCCACCCCACCTCCCGGATCCGTTCTTCCAACCTCGCCGTAGCGTCGAGTCTCTCCTTCACACGAACTAAAACGTTCGGTAACGGGAAAGTACGGATCGTATCTTCTACGGCTCAGCTGCTTCCGAGCGAGCGTTCCGTCCCCAAGACAGGTTCCCGGCTCCCCGGAGGCAACGAGGCCGGGTATTTCAATCGGGCAACTGAACCTGGCACGCAAAGCGCACCAGCGGTAAGGATTCGAACCTGGACATCACATCCTCGGGCACCGCACCGTCCGTGTTGATGACTCCCACAGCATGGCGTTTCTCGGCGTCCCTACCAAGGACAAACGACGCGATGTTAATACCCGCCTCCCCGAGGATCGTTCCCAGCTGGCCGACGACGCCGGGTCTATCCTCGTTGCGGACAAACAGCATATGCGGTCCGAGCTGGATCTCGGCAGGGATTCCATCGACAGAGACCAAGCGCTGATCTCCCTGCCTTAGCAGAGCACCCTCGACCCACTCGATGGCTCCCGGAGCCCGGAGCTGGATGCTGATTAGGTTCGCGTAGCTACGTTCCCGGCTGCTCACCGTCTCGATGACGGAAATCCCCCGCTCCGCCGCCAACTTACGCGCATTGATCTCGTTGATGTCCTCGCTAAGAATCGGCTTCAGAATTCCCTTGAGCACGTAGTTGCTCAATACCTTGTAATTCAATCGGGTCAGTTCGCCGTAGTAACGGATTCCGATTTCCTCGAAGCGCAGCCGTGCAATCGTTCCGATAAACCCGCCCAACTTCTCACCCAGTCGAATGTAAGAAGCCAGCTGTTCCAGCTCGCGGGGGCTAAGAGAAGGAAAGTTGACGGCATTGACAATGATCTCCCGCAACAAGTAGTCCGCCACTTGTACGGCGATGTCGTAACCGACCTTGGCCTGTGCCTCCCTGGTGGAAGCCGCAATGTGCGGCGTCAAAACCACGTTGGGAGTCCGTCGAAGAGCCGGACTGACATTCGGTTCCTCGGGGAAGACGTCCAGGGCCGCACCCGCCAACTTACCCGTCTCCAGAGCCTCTATCAGGGCCTCCTCGTCCACCAAAGCGCCCCGAGCGGTATTGATCAGGAATGCTCCGCTCTTCATTTTTGCCAGATTCTCACCATTGATGATCTGTCTGGTTTGATCGTTCAGGGGCAGGTGAATGCTGACAAAGTCGGAGCTCCCGAGCACCTCGTCCAGATCACACAGGCTCACTCCCAGGTCGGAGGCGTAACTCTCGGAGACGAAGGGGTCGAAAGCGAGAACCTTCATATTGAACGACTGGGATCGCCGCGCCACGATAGAACCGATTTTCCCCAGCCCGAGGATCCCCAGGGTCTTTCCGTTCAACTCCACACCGGTGAACTTTGATTTGTTCCACTCCCCCGCCACCATTGACGCGTGGGCAAAGGGAATCTTGCGAGCGACCGACAGCATCAACGCGAAGGCATGCTCGGCGGCACTAATAGAATTCCCGCCCGGCGTGTTCATGACCACAATCCCGCGGCGCGTTGCACTCTCCAGGTCAATGTTGTCGACTCCGGCTCCGGCTCTCCCGATGACTCGAAGTTCCGGAGCCGCTTCGATGAGCTCCTTCGTCACCCGGGTTTTACTCCGAACTATGAGACCCACGGCGTCGGAAAGCTCCTTCTTGAGGTCATCCGGAGACAACCCGGGGCGGTACACGACCTCCAAGCCAGGTTGCTGCCGAAGGTACTCAATCCCTTCCTCCGACATGGCGTCGCTGATGAAGACCTTCATACTGATCTCCTCCCTAG
>JAPXNP010000140.1:0-5449 GCA_033811955.1 Acidobacteriota bacterium | reverse complement strand
TTTTCGGGACGATCAGCCGGTGTGTGGTAGTCCGGGTGTAACCCCGTGGTCAGCAGGACGGCCGGAATGTCCCTTTCCAGAAACGGCCAATGATCACTGCGTTGAAGCAGCTGGAGGGGATGGTTGTCCAGGTTCTGAAGAAGCCTTAGTCCGGTGGACTCGGTGGCATTCTGGAGCAGGAGGGCAAGGTGTGGGCTGCGCGAGTAGCCCACCAGGTACAGCACATCGGCGTTCTCTTGGGAGGATTGAGGAGGTAGCCCACCGTAACGGGGATCCTGGGGATCGTCCACTTCCTGGTTGCGGCCCACCATATCCAGCTGGAATACGGCGGCGATGTGCTCCAGGGGCACCGGAGGATGCTCCACGAAGTGGCGGGAGCCGAGGAGCCCCTCTTCCTCGGCGTTCCAAAAAGCGAAAAGAAGCGAACGGTCGGGTCGGGCTGGTAATCCGGCGAACGCCTCGGCAATTTCCAGTACCGCCGCGACACCGCCGGCGTCGTCGTCGGCGCCGTAGAAGACCTGTTTGCGTGTTCGACCAAGATGATCCAAATGAGCGCTGAGGAGGACGTACTCATGGGCCAGTCGAGGATTGCCGCCCGGTAGGTAGGCTAAGACGTTTCGAGCGGTGATCTCGGAGCGTTCGAGCTCGATGGAAACTTCGATTTCACACGGGAGTTCTATCGGTTCGCCGGCAGGATCCGGATTGGTTTCCACTCCGTCGAAGCAAGGTGCCAAAGCACTGAACGTGGTGTGGACAAAAGGGACACGCGGCGTGTCCTCTGCCGGGACTTCAGAAATACGGGCTTGAGACGGTTCTTCCGGCCAGGTCCTACGAAATAGACCTTCCAGCGATTTAGCCTCTCGGTGGACCAAGATCAGTCCTCTCCCGTCTTGCTCCTCCACCCGTTTCAGGAACGCGAGCGTGTTCTCACGACCCAGGCGGTTTCCGGCGACGCCGTCCCGGTTTCCCGAACTGCTTTCTTCCACCAGAACGGCGAGACGGTCGCCTAGGTCGGGCATCGCTTCGGGATGATCGATCCAGAGGGGGTTCAGCAGAACCGGTCTGCCTGCTGCCGGGGCCGAAGCGCTGAGCAGCGAAGGGACGAAATGTTCTCCTGGGGCATACGATGTTTGGTCGTGATGTCGTCCTGAGGTTACCAGCAGCCGGCCACCCTCGCGGAGTTCCGTCCTGGTCAGGGGATAGGTCTGAAAGTAGCCGTCGGCGCCGGGTAAAGGTTCGAGACCCAGTTGCTTGAACTCGGTCGCCAACAGCAGAGTCGCCAGTTGATTGGTTGGAGTCCCTGTCCGCCGACCGGCCATTTCTTCCGACGCCAGTAGTTCGACGAAACTTCTCAGCTCGCGCGGCGTGATGGAATCGAGTGCCGCCGTTTCCGTCCAGTCCACTCCCGCCGCAAAGAGTCCAAAGCTGCATGACAGTAATGCCGGTGGAAAAACGACTGCTATGAAAACCTTGGAGGGTGGCGGGTAGGCACCCGGCCTCGACAGACGCAGCTTGAAACAAAGCAAAACCTCGAGCTTCCGTTTCCGGCGGCGAGGATATCTTCCAGAAGCCCTCCCGTTCCCGGACGAGCGGCTTGTAATCTTGTTCAAGTGTTCTTCTCCGTAGTGATCCAGTCAGTGCTCTAATCGGTGAATCCCCGCAGGGAGCGGACTCCCTGGGAGCGAAGCAAAAGCCACAGAAAAAACGGACCGCCTAAAGCCGACGTAAGAACCCCCACGGGAAGCTCGGTAGGGGCCACAATCGTGCGTGCCATCGTGTCACAGATTACCAAGAACGCTCCTCCCACGAGGAACGACGCCGGCAGGAGGATTCGGTGGTCGGCTCCGATCACTATGCGAAGGGTATGGGGCACGATAAGCCCTACGAACCCGATCGGTCCGCTGAAGGCGATAACCGATCCGGCGGCCAGGGAGACGGCAAAGTACTGGCGAGTGATCAGACGCTGGACTTCGACCCCTTTCGACGCCGCCCACTGTTCGCCTGCGCTGAGCGCGTTCAAGCGGGGACCCTCAATCAGGCTAAGCACAACACCAAGTGCGACGAACGGGGCGAGACTCGGGAAGACCGCGTAATCGTAGACCTCCAGAGAACCCATCATCCATCGCATCATGAGGAAAGACTTCGTAAAATCGGTGAAGTAATAGATAAGCAAGATCAGCGCGGCGCACACATAGTTGAGCACCACTCCCGCCAGTAACAAGGCCAACGTGGACAGACCTCGCTGGAAACGTGAAAGGCCGTAAACCAAGAAAATTACCGCCGCCGCACCCGCGAAAGAGGCCGCCGGCAAGAGGGAGACTCCGGCTATGCTGAATTCCCAGCCCAAAGCGACCGCCGAGACAGCCCCCAGCGAGGCCCCTCCGGACACACCGAGAGTAAAAGGACTGGCAAGGGGATTCCGTAGAATCGCCTGAAAGACTACGCCGGCCATCGCCAACACTCCGCCTGTGATGCAGGCCAGCAAGGTTCTTGGCAGGCGGGTTCGGAAGAAGATAGTCGCGTCGAGGCTCTCCCAATTGGTCAACGCTTCGGAGACGCTGATGCGGGTTGGGCCAACCCACGGAGCGATAAACAGCACGATCAATAAGACCGAAGTTGCTATGGCCAGAATGACAAAGAATCGTCGACGGGCGGCCCCCCAGAGGTCACGAGATCCTTCTCCGTGCTCCGAAGCTTCGAATCTCATAACGGACTACTCACCGAAGCGGACCTCGATTCTTCTTGCTCCTTGGCCAGATGCGTACCGTGTGCTGATTTCGGCCCGTACGTCGAAAACCCGTTCGATCAACTCCGGAGGAATGATGAGCCGACCGTCGGTCGCGGCCAAATCGGCTACCGCTCTTCCTTGCTTGAGGAATAATAGCCGGCTGCAAAACGATTCCGCCAGATCCAAGTCGTGAGTGACCAAAACCATGGTCAGACCCATTTCGTCGTGAAGTCGCCGCAGAATTCGGCAGATCTGGAGCTGATGTCGAAGATCCAAGAAAACCGTGGGCTCATCCAACAGTAGGACCTCCGGCTCCTGGGCGAGAGCGCTGGATAGGCAGATCAATTGTTGTTCGCCGCCGCTGAGTTCCTGAAACAGCCGACGGGCCAACGACTCGGATTCGGTTAGCTGCAGGGCCCGGCGGGCCGCCTCGTGATCGCGGGGAGATTCAAAATAGGACGCTTCCTGGTGGGGAATCCTCCCCATCAGGACAACTTCGTAGGCCGTGTACGGAAACGCGAGATTCGTCTTCTGAGGCAGGTAAGCGATATGTCGCGCCAGCTCCTTCGGGCGCCAATACTTGAGATTACGCCCGAGGAACTCAACGCTGCCACTCCACCGTCGGATCTGCCCGCCGAGGATTCTGAGTAACGTCGTCTTGCCTGCGCCGTTCGGCCCCACGATTCCCAGGATCTCTCCGGGACTAAGCTCGAGATCCAACGAGCTAAGGACAGGTTCGTTACCGTAAGCAAAGGTGACTTGCTCTAAGCGGTACACCAATGGTCGGGAAACGCTCATTTTGCATCCGGATGGGTTGGAATCTTCACTAAAGACGCCAATAAATCCGCTAACTCTCTTGCCGCCGCCAGCATGCGGGGCCCCGGCACCACGAAGCGAGTGTCGTCGACGAAACGAACGCGTCCTTGCCGAACCGCCCGCAGTTGGGTGATGCGCTGCCAAGGGCCCGCCCGAGCGGCGGAGTCGGGAGCGTCATCGTGTTCGTGGGATAGGTCAAGAATGATCTCGGGGTCTCGCCTCAGAATCTCCTCCAACGATACCTTGACGTATGCAACCGGAAGATCTCCGAACCCGTTCCGTCCGCCGGCGACTTCAAGTAACTGATGAAGATAGGATCTTCGGCCCACCGTGTAGATTTCGCTCAAACTACCCGGAAGGCGACTCACAACCAGTAGAACAGACGGAGCCTGCTCGCTTTGCGACTCCCGTCTTAACTGCAGGTCTTGCAATCCGCTCCGGAGCCGCTCGACCAGAGCCTCGGCCTGCTGTTCGGCACCGAGGCGCCGTCCCAGAACTTGAATCGACTCTAGAACATCTTCCAATGTGTCTTGGCGGACGGCGATGACGTCCATGCCCAGGCGGTGCAGTTTCTCGGCCAGATCCCGACGATCGGCCAAGACGACGACCAGATCGGGCCGGAGGTTCAGAACGACTTCCATGTTGGGCGAAGCAAAGTCCCCAACGATCGTTTTCTCCTGAGCTTCCGGGGGATAGACGCAGAAAGATGTGACCCCGACCAGGCGATCTTGTTCTCCGAGAGCGAAAACAATCTCCGTGATGCTGGGAGCGGTGGAAACAATGCGTTCGGGAATCGTCTCCAGCCCCTTAGTCTCCGCCGACGTGGCTCCCAGCAACGAAAGAAGGGTGATGACGGCGGCAGCCACTCTGGTCCTTTCAGCACGCCGAGTCCTGCGGACAAGCGGAAGAATCGAGCGCAACCAGCCGGTTTCGGAAAGCGGAAAGCAGACCGCAAAGGGTAAGACGGGTTTCCAGTCGGAGCTCCCATGGATCACGGCGTTTGTCGGCTTACCGAGAGTCGGCGCGCTACTCCCGGCTGTCGCGTCGAATGTGGCTTTCTCTTTCACCGGCGGCCTAATTTCCTAAGACTGCAATCTATTCGGGATGTCAGGGCCCGAAGCGATCTTCCCCGGAATTTCGAAATCATCGGACGGCTTACAATCATACTTCGTTGCGCGGAGAGATGACCGAAACGGTACCCTCGAGTGCTTCTATGGTTCGCAAAAGGGAGGCGGTCCCCTCCGGAAAGGGAGCGCGAGGCGAAGTATGAGGGTAAAGCACCCAAGACTCGCGAGTCTCATTCTTCTTTTGATTTTTTCCGCCGCCGTTGGCGGCTACCTTTGGTGGGGACGGATGCACTTCTTCCACGGTGCATGGGCTGCTGCGGCTTACGGCCTGGCTGTCGGTACTGCGATCCTGGGACATATCGTCTTCCAGGATTCACGGTTCCAACTGGGCTGGCGCTTGGATAACTTGCGGCCGGCCGGCATACGGTTCGGGACGTTTACGGTCGTTGCGGGCGCAGTGGTGGCTTGTGCGGGATGGTTCTCGGGACGCACACCCCGGCTCGGGTCCGACGCCCTGATCTATCTGGTTTGGGCGGCCCTCCAGCAGTATTTCCTGCAAGACTTCTTACTGCAAAGAGCGGCGAACGTGTGTTTCGGCGAGGTGGACGGCCGAAGCGGTGGACGGGTCTCGAAGAGAAGCTCCATGGAAGTTTCCATTCGGGAACGGACTTCATGGTCGGAGCGTTGGTGCCCTCCGGTTCTCGCGGCCGCCGTTTTCGGCTTGTTGCATCTGCCCAATTACGCTCTCGCCGCCTTGACGTTCTCAGCCGGAGTGGTTTGGTGCCGGTTGTTTCGTAGCACACCGAATCTGCCGGCGGTCTGGCTGTCCCATGCCGTT
>JAPXNP010000139.1:605-5474 GCA_033811955.1 Acidobacteriota bacterium | reverse complement strand
GGAGGCCGGCCGGGTGTTGCAGATCTCCCGCCTTACGGCTGACATTCGGGACGCCGCCGAACATATTGCAAGGAGCGTACGGAGGGAGGGGGTAGCCGAGGACGGGTCGATCCTCTACGAGAGGTATGGTGACGGCTCCGTGGATGAGGACCGGCACTGGTGGCCTCAGGCGGAAGGACTGGTGGGGTTCCTCAACGCTTACGAATTAACGGGAGAGGAGTGCTACTTGGACGCCGTCCTTCGACTTTGGGACTTCATCGAGGAGCACCTTGTGGATCGGGAGAATGGGGAGTGGCACTGGGCCGTGGACGCTTGCGGTCGTCCGCGGCGGGAACTGGACAAGGTCGGTCCTTGGAAGGGGCCGTACCACAACGGCAGGGCATGCCTCGAGGTCTTGCGCCGGCTGGATTCTTTACTGAGCCGGGAACAGCCTTCCCTTGGCGAGCTGGGGATACGCGGACGGAAGTCGTGATCGTCGCCGGCCGGCGGTCTTCTCGCCTCGACCTGAGGTCGGAGACCTGGATGAGATGACAACGCTGGGAAGCGGTGCGGAGGGGAGCGGACGCAGCCTTTTTGACGGCTGGCTGGAAGAACTTAAGAGACGCTATCTCACCCAGTTTGAGTTCGCTGAAGTCCGACGGGCCGTGCAGGCTCTTTCGTGGCGTTATGTGGAAGGCCGGCGCGAAGCGGCTTATCAGGATGCACTGGGTACCCACGGAAAGAGAGCGGCATACGCACTCTTCTACGCTCCGCTCCATTTTCTGGTGGTGGAAAATGTTGTTGAGCATCTGTCGCTTCAACACCGATTCCTTTCGCGCATCGTGGAACTTGGATGCGGTACGGGAGCGGCGGGGAGCGCCTGGGCGGTGGCGTGCGGCGGCCGGCCGAAGGTGGTCGGTATCGATCTTCATCCCTGGTGTGTAGCTGAAGCGAAGTGGACCTACGCCTGGTTTGGCTTGCGGAGTGTTGTACGGCAAGCCGATCTGTTGCAGTTTGGTCAGGCGGGGAAAGGCGATGCACTTCTCGCAGCTTACGTCCTTAATGAGCTTGACGACTCGAAGCGAAGCTTGCTTGCCGGTCGCCTGTCTCAGTGTGTCAGACGGGGTGCCTCCTTTTTAATCGTGGAACCGATTGCCCGCAGCGTCTCTCGCTGGCTTGACGTCTGGGAGGCGGAGTTTTCCCGCTTTCAGGTGCGCCTTGACGAGTGGAGATTCAACATCGAGCTGCCGCCGTTTCTTGCACTGCTCGATCGTGCGGCGGGCCTGGGCCGGGGAGAGGGCTTGACTGCGCGCAGCTTGTGGGTGGAACCTAGGTGAGGCTCGATGGCGCGCCTCTATGTAGGAACCAGCGGATGGTCTTTTCGAGACTGGGCGGGTGTTTTTTATCCTCCGGAGCTGGAGGCGACGGAGTGGCTCACTTTCTACGCGCGGAACTTCTCGACGGTGGAAATCAATGCTTCTTTCTACAGGCTGCCGTTTGCCTCAATGGTGGAATCCTGGCGCCGAAAGGCTCCGGTTGGCTTTCTGTACGCTGTGAAGGGAAATCGGCGGATTACTCATCTTAAGCGGTTGCGGGATGTTGAGGAGGAATGTACGCGCTTTTTGGATCGCATCCGTCCGTTGGGTGACCGTTTGGGTCCCGTCCTGTGGCAGTTGCCGCCGCGATTTCCCGCCGATCCTTCACTTTTGGAGAATTTCCTAGATCAGCTACCTTTGGGGTTTCAGTATGCTGTGGAATTCCGCGATTCTTCGTGGTTGAGAGACGACGTGTTGGACTGCCTGCGGGTGCACAAGACAGCCTTGGTGGCCGTAAGTTCTCGACGGATGCCGATGGTCGTGGAGTTCACCGGAGATTTCCTTTACCTTCGTTTCCACGGTCTGGCCGGCGGATTCGCCCACGACTACACCGAAGAGGAGCTTCGTCCTTGGGTGGAAACCACGGTCCGTGCACTTAATGCCGGCCTTGATGTTTTCGCCTACTTCAACAACGATTCCCACTGCCGGGCTCCCAAGAATGCACGTGAGTTTCAAACCCTGGTGTCGGGCGCGCTGGAGGGAGTTCTCGACGCTTGAATTGCCGCGAACTGTGTCAGCCGAGTTCCTGTCGGGACATGGTTGACGTGGTGCGAATTAGACTACGATACTTACGAGACTGCTTGATAAGCCGAAAAACCAGGACGGAGGAGGGAAAGAACAGGATGGCGACAGCAACGGTTGAACGAAAGCTTTTCGGTACCGATGGGATTCGGGGAGTGGCCAATATGTACCCAATTACCCCCGAGGTCGCCCTGCAGCTAGGCAAGGCGATCGCCCACGTTTCAGCCGAGCGTGTCGGTGGAAAGCGGCGCGCTCTGATTGGGAAGGACACTCGACTTTCGGGCTACATGCTGGAAACGGCCCTAACGAGTGGCCTGGTTTCCATGGGTATGGATGTCTTTCTGGTGGGACCGATCCCGACGCCCAGTGTGGCTCATCTGACGCGCTCTATGAATGCCACGGTAGGCATCATGCTGACCGCCTCCCACAATCCGTTCGATGACAACGGCATCAAGATCTTCGACAGTCACGGCTTTAAGCTGTCCGACGAACTGGAAGCCGAGATTGAGAGGCGTGTGCTGGGCGGGAATCTCTCCAGCGGTCACATCCGTAGCGCAGATCTCGGCAAGGCTTACCGTATCGATGACGCCCGCGGACGCTACATTGAGTTCGCAAAGAACACCATCGGCAACCAGAGCCTGGAAGGACTACGGGTCGTGCTCGACTGTGCCAACGGGGCGGCTTACCTGATTGGACCTTGGATCTTCAAAGAGCTCGGCGTCGATGTCATCAAGACGGGCGTGGACCCCAACGGGTTCAACATCAATGACGGATGTGGGGCGCTGTACCCCGAGACTATGGCCGGGTTAGTGCGTGAACACGGGGCCGACGTCGGCATTGCCTTCGACGGCGACGCCGACCGGGTTGTCTTTTGTGACGCCGAAGGACGGGTGGTGGACGGCGACCGCATCTTGGCTATGTGTGCCATCGACTTCAAGGCGAGAAATCGGCTGGTTCAGGACACGGTGGTGGCCACGGTAATGAGCAATCTTGGGTTCCATGAGGCCATGCGCAGTCACGGGATACGCGTCGAGACTACCGGAGTGGGTGATCGCTACGTCATCGAGCGGATGCGCCGGGAGGGGTACAACCTGGGAGGCGAGAAGTCGGGACATCTCATTTTTATGGACCACGCGACCACCGGCGACGGCATCATCACCGCTTTGCAGGTTCTCCGTTTAATGAAGCAGGAGGGTAAGACCCTCGCGGAGCTCGCTTCGTGCATGAAAGAGTATCCGCAGGAGCTTTTGAGCCTGCGGGTGCGCGAGAAGAAGCCGGTGGAGGAACTTCCCCGTTTGCGGCGGACTGTGGAGAAGTGTGAAGCGGAACTAGGCGACCATGGACGCGTGCACGTCCGTTACTCGGGGACTGAGAAGAAAATCCGGGTGCTACTTGAGGCGGAGGATGCTGCTCTGGTGCAGCGTTGGGCCGAATGCTTCCGGCAAGTGATCCAGGAGGAGATTGGAGAATGAAGGTCGTCCTACTGGACCCGGGGGCCCCGTTGTCGTGCTGGCCGCTGACCGCGACGCGCAGACTCTATGACTGCTACGTAGCAAATCGTCCTTTCGGAGAATGCGTAGCCGAAGCCTGGCGTGGTTGCGGCTTTCCGGTGGAGGAGGAAAGGGGGGCACCGGGGGCTGGGACGGCCCTGTACGTCCGGGGAGGTGCCTGGCTGTCGCGGGAGGTTCTCGAGGGCGCGGCCGAAGCGGAGCTGGGGACCGTATGGACAACCGGCGGAGGAGAGCCGCTGGCCTGGTTGGGTGACGGGCCCAAGCCGCCGGCGTCGGCCTCCCGAAGGAGGGTGGACCCTGAGGCGGTGCTGGTGCGGTTTCCGTGGGACCTGTTGCACGTGAATGAACTCTTGGTGGGCTCGCTGAAGGAAAACCGTATCGAAGGACGCGTGCAGGAAAACGTCCATTGGGATGGGTTTGTGGTGGTGGGAGAAGGCAGTGTGCTCCTCCCGGGCGTTTTCATCGAAGGCAATGTCGTCATCGGGCGGAATTGCAAGGTGGGCCCGAATTGTTATCTCCGCGGCAACACAAGTATCGGAGACAATTGTCACGTGGGCCAGGCGGTGGAAGTTAAGAACTCCATCCTGTTCCCTCGCGTCTCGGTGGGGCACTTGTCGTATTGCGGGGATTCCATCATCGGAGAGAAGACAAACTTCGGAGCGGGCACTATTGTTGCGAACCTCCGGCACGACGGCAAGATCCATCGTTCTCTGGTCCAGGGAGAGCTGATTGACACGGGCCGCCGGAAATTCGGCACGGTGGTGGGGGATGAAGTGCACACGGGGATCCACACGAGCATCTACCCGGGACGAAAGCTGGGTCCGTATACCAGCACACGGCCCGGCCAGGTGGTAGATCGTGATTTGAAGTGAAACCTCGTGCACCGGCGTCGCTGCGGAGAAGGTGCCGGGATTGGACGGCGGCCGGTCTCTATCAAGCTCAGGTTTCAAGTTTCCGGTTTCAGGGCGGTGGGACGATAGCCGGACTGATCTTGCGCGGAGGAAAGCGAGCTAACACCTTTGTATCCAAAGAGACACTTCGGATTGGGACCGATAGGGGTGAGGTACAAAGGCAGTGTCCCTTTCTCGCTCCTCCCTTTCCAGCTCCTCCTGTCTACGTGTTTCCCGGGGAAGGTCAGTCAGCGGAGATTCCTGCCGATTGCTGCGGAGGATCAGCCACGACAAGAGTCGCACTCGGATCAAGGTGAGAAATCCGCGCCAGCCTGTCTGTGGGCCGGCTTCGAGGCGCTGGACGGTTTAAGC
>JAPXNP010000139.1:0-595 GCA_033811955.1 Acidobacteriota bacterium | reverse complement strand
GTCGGCCGCTTGGCTCGTTCCCGGTGTTTGCGGGCCGGTATGGTTGCTTCGGACCTCCTTGGCTGCCCCAATAATCGATTGATCCGCGAGAACTCCAGATGGAGCCGTGCCTTCCTCCCTGAGGAAGATCAGTCCGTGATCGCCGATTTCGCGAAACAGCGGTTTCCGCCTGGGTCTTTTCGGCTTGATTTCGCTGTTCTGCTAAGGCCCTCGAGCCTCAGATCTCGCCAGCCGGGGAGGCCGCCTTTGGCGAGCCGTCCAGCTCCAATACCACGACGGTGGCCACCGGATCCAGCGGCCGATCCGGCAGGACGACTTCCAGCGGATCTCCCTGCAAGACCTCCAGCGTGTTCTCAGGAGCAGCCAGTAAGTAAGCTCTTTGCACTTGGTTCTGCAAGGCGGGCACGGGAAGCCGGTTGTTTTCCGGCCACTCGAAAACATGCAGATACAACCTGTTCTGCTTCGTGGTAACCCGCCCCCACGGTACCGCCTCGAAAGGACTGGGGCCGGCGGCGTAAATCGCTTCCCCGTTGACCGCCATCCAGCGCCCGATGGCTTTCAGGCGTTCCACACTCGGCTCGGGGATTACTCCTTC
>JAPXNP010000138.1:0-5479 GCA_033811955.1 Acidobacteriota bacterium | reverse complement strand
CGAACCGCCGAAGCTCCTCACCGGCTCGCAGAGCTCCCTGCTTGACGGGGACCCAGAACGCCGAATCTTCTCGCCCGAGAACTACGATCCGCAAACGACGCGATGGCTTTTTCTCAATCGGGCGGGCTAACCGCTGCATTGTCTCGGCAGTTTCGATCAGACCGACACCCTCACGCCAGTACCGTGAGTAGTTCTCCTTAGTGACCACATCCAGATTCGTGAGAAGCCGGGGGACCGTCGGGCGCCAGCCCGCCACCAAATGGTTGAAAAGGTGGACAACAGGATCGTGGCCTTGCGCAAACGGGTCCTGCCCTAGCGTCGCGAGGATGACGCCTGCCTTCACGTACGCCATCGTTCCATCCGTTAGATCGTGGCTGACGATCTTGACCGTGCCACCCTTTCCCGCTTCCACCACCGCCTTAGCCACTCCCTGAGGAGAGGCTCCGTCGGTGATGTAGATACCCGCCAAATCCGGGTGCTCCCGCAGAAGTACCCGAGTCAGCTCGTACGCGCGCTGCTCGTCTTCCTCTTCCTCGAGGACCGCTACGATGCGAACGCCGCGGAACTGCTCCGTGACGCACGTTTCGAAGCCTTTCCTCCTCAACTCCAGGCCCGACGCCCGGAAGGATCCCGTCAATATGGCGACCTTGCCTCGACCTCCCAAGGCCTCGCCCAAGATCTCGCCACAGCGCTTTCCCTCCTGGAACGAATCGGCTCCGACATAGCAGAGGCGGAGACAGTGCTGGTCCGTCAATCGGTTGAACTCATTGGCCGCCTCCTGCAAGCTCCCGACAAAGGTGTTCCAATACCGGCCGAGTTCTCCGAGAGATCGGACTTCGTTTTCGGGCAAGGGACGAGACTTCACTTCCAGCCGGGTGGCAAGATTGCCGTTGGCCAGTTCCGCCATCCCAGCAACCAAGGTGCGGCAATCCTCTTCTAGACGCTCCCGATCCAGGCGAACCAGCGTAAAGCCGCCCGTCTCGTCGGCCGCGGCGTGGTAGGAGGTCCTCCAACGCACCAAAGCCAAACCCAGAACGGCCAAGACGACCAGGCTTCCCGCCAGCACATCGGGGACGCCGGAAGCTCCACCTTCACGGCCGATAATCCACCATGCAGCTCCCGCCGCTCCTGCCGTGGAGTACAAGTACAGTCGTTGGTTTACCCTGGTTGCATCCCTCTTCCTGCTCATGTGCCCTGCTCCGACCCTTGGAAACGCGGAAACGTTTAGGTACGGCGACAGACCGAGTATTCTCGACTTGCCTCACAATTCTCCAAGTTGGATCGGCAGGCGGGAGGAAAACTTTACGTTATTGAGCCGTCGTAAGTAGGGCGCGGTCATTCGGGCGAGTCGTTCGCGGAAGCCTCTCCTCCTCAAGAATCCGCTCGCACCCCAAGACTTACGGCGGAACCTGCTGCATGCTCTCAGTCGTGTATCAACGGGTTTCCCCTGGTCAAGATCTGTACCGGCGTATGCCCGGTGTATTTCACTCGAGCCAAAAAACCTGTAAACCGTTGCGGCTCCCGGCGAATGCATTTACGATACACTGCGCCTTTGATTTTGGGGGTGCGCGGTTCGCGTAAGTGATTCGCGGACCTCGCTACCAGGGACCTGCCGTGCACCCAGGTACTGTTCGGTGGCGTCCCGCCGGCAATAACCTATGTGTAGGGGAGGAACACGATGGGTTTCGTGGATATAGCGGTCTTCTTCGCCTTCATTGCAACGGTTCTGTTTATTGCTCTCCGAAAAAGCCGCGTCGCCAAGGGTCGGGAGAGAGACACTCAGGATTACTTCCTCGCAGGTCGCGGCTTGCACTGGTGGCTTATCGGCTTCTCCTTGATTGCCGCCAACATTTCGACCGAACAGTTCGTCGGAATGAGCGGGAATGCGGCCAGCCACGTGGGGCTGGCGATAGCCAGCTACGAGTGGATGGCGGCGATCACCCTGGTGATCATCGCCTTCGCTTTTCTCCCGTATTTTCTCCGAGCCGGTATTTACACGATGCCTGAGTTCTTAGAGTATCGCTACGATCATCGGGCTCGGGCTCTTATGGCGGCAGCTACCGTCTTGATTTATCTGCTCCTGCTCGGAGCCGTAACCTACTCGGGTGCTTTAACCCTGCGGACCCTTTTCGGGGAAATGGGCTACGACGTCGGCCTTTATGCGGGATCCTTCTTCATCGCTCTCGTCGCAATGATTTACGTGGTCTCAGGAGGTTTGAAGGCGAGCGTCTGGGCCGATCTAGTTCAAGGATCGGGTTTGATTTTGGGCGGAGCACTGGTCATGTGGTTCGCCTTCACGATGCTGGGTAGCGTAGACCAAGCCGCCACCGTGGTAGACGTTTCCACCGGAGAGGTGGCCGTCCGTCAACTCGATCCTGCAGCCGGTCCGTTGGAGAGGTTCTTCGACCTAAACTCGAGTCGATTGAACATGTTCCTTCCCAAGACCGACACCGTTCTGCCCTGGACAGCCCTTCTCCTCGGGTTGTGGATCCCCAATTTCTACTATTGGGGCTTGAACCAATACATCACCCAGCGAACCCTCGGCTCGGCTTCGCTGGCCCAGGGCCAGCGCGGGATCGTCTTCGCCGCCTATCTGAAATTGCTGATCCCCTTCGTTGTTGTCATACCGGGCATCATCGCGTTCAACCTTTTTTGGGGAGACATGCAGCTGAAAGCTCGGCCCGATGTCGCCAAGGCCATGGGGTTATACGTAAAGTCCAACTCCGAGACGGAGCTTGTCAAGGTGCTGGAAGAACCTGAGCCTGAGCTTCTTTCCGAGTTCAGTGGCCCCGGCTACCTGATCGCCCTATTCGATTCGGCCGAGGAGATGGCGCAGCACGCAGTCCCAAACGCCCGAGTGCTGCCCATGTTGCGTTCCGAGTTCGACGCTCTTCAACCGGCCCGTTTTCAGCTCTTCGACGCTCGGGAAGACCACGCCTGGCGCCACGTGAACCCCGAGTTGGCCAGGGAAATCGAGGCATACAATGCACGCGTAGAGGCAGCCGCCCGTGCGTCGGGCGGAATCCCGAGCACGCAGGCGCTGATCGCCTTTAAGTACGACACCGCCTTCGGACTCCTGCTAGGGTCCGTAGTACCTCGCGGAGTGGGTGTTCTGGGCTTCGTGCTGGCCGCTTTGCTTGGTGCGGTCGTCAGCTCGCTGGCCGCCATGCTGAATGCTGCATCCACCATCTTCACGATGGACCTTTGGAACCGTTACGTAAGGCCCGGAGCTCCCCAAGCTCATTTGGTCCTGCTGGGTCGCACGGCCGTCGTCTTCTTTGCCGTGATCGCCTTTCTCCTGGCCCCTCAGCTTGGAAATCCCAATATCAGCAACTCTATCTTCACGATTATCCAAGAGTCTCAGGGATTCATATCCCCAGGTGTTCTTGCGGTCTTCGCGCTGGGACTACTGGTCCGAAGAGCTCCCCGTTCCGCCGGACTCGCCGGCCTCGTAACCAGTATCGTGGCTTACGGCGTATTGAAGTTCGCCGTCCCGTCCCTTCAGTTCCTGAACCGGATGGCGGTGACGTTCGGCTTGGCGATTCTCGTTATCCTGCTGCTGCGAATCATGCGTCCGCTTCCGCGGAACGTCGATTTCGACGTGCGAACCCAAATGGAGCTGACAACTTCTCAAGGAGCCAAGACGGCCGGACTGATATGCATTCTGCTGACGCTCCTTTTGTACGTCATCTTCAGCCCTTTGGTTCTAGCCCGATGACGGCCCGCTGATCGCGCGCTTAAACGAAGGATCACCCGGACGGCGCTCTGCTCCCGCCGCAGAGTTCCCTAGTCTTCCCGGACGGGGGGACGGAGAGAGACTTTGCGCCAAGGGTAGACCGCGGCCGTTCGGTGATTGTCAGCGAATTGAGTCCTGCGTCGGCCGAAAAGCCACAGATAAGCCGGCTTACTCTTAAGCGACTTTCGGCAAGGCACGCCGATTCAAGCTTGACGGCTTCCTATCCGGAGCAGTCGGAGATCCTTCGGCAAATCCGCTTCCGTCCGACCGAGTCTGAAGGAACCGGCAACTTCGTTCCCGACAGCCCCTTTTCGGCGCAGGAAAGGCAGGTTAGGATGGTCACCCATGAAATTGCCATTGTATGCTTCCGCTCGACGAATCCCTTGGTCCACCATTTCTCTGTCCTGCTTTCTCCTTACGAACCTTTCGGCGTGGGCTCAGGAAAGGCAAGACACCTGGACGATCGACGACATCCTCCTGACCGAAGAGGCGAGTGATTTCGAACCTTCTCCCGACGGTAAGTGGGCGGTTTGGGTAAAGGCCCGGATGGACAAAAAGGAGGGGCGTCGTGTTTCCAACCTCTACTTGTCCAGCCTGACCGAAGAACGTGAGATCCAGCTGACGCGAGGGCCTCAGTCCGACCGTAACCCGCGGTGGTCGCCGGACGGGAAGCGCTTGGCCTTCCTTAGTAGTCGCGCCGGGGAGAGGGAAGACAACGGCGACAGGAAGACGCAGATTTGGCTCCTAGATCTGCCGGGCGGCGAGCCGTACTCGGCAGCGGAGTTCAATCGGGACGTGCGGGACTTCGACTGGCTCGACAACAAGCGCATTGTTTTCTTGGCGCAGGAAGATCCCACTCTATGGGAAATCGAAATCAAAGAACGGAAGGACACGACCCGGGTTGTCGAAGACGAAGAACATGAGCCTCCCGTGCGCTTGTTCGTGCTGAACCTGGACACAAAGAAGATCCAGCGGCTTACCACAAACCGGGACTGGATCCGGAACATGACGGTCTCACCGAACGCAGAGTGGATCGCAACGATTCACGATCGGAGTCTCCGGTTTGCGTTCGACCACGAAATCACACCGGTTGTTAACCTCGTGAAGGTGGAAGACGGCGAACTCGTTCCGATCGAGCCCGAGCGCCGCATGGTTCCCAGACACCTCGCATGGGCCAAGGATTCTTCGGGTCTTTACTATTCGACTGAGTATTCTTCACACCCGTACTACTTCACCGCCACGATCACGGTCTTAAACTACTTTGATCTCGCCTCCCGAAACGCAGCGAAGGTGGACCTCGACTGGGCCAACGGGCTGGGGGGGTACCGCCGCCCGATTCTGGCGACCGACGACGGTTTTCTAGCGCTACTGGCCGACGGCGTACGATTCCAGCCGGCGCGCTATCGTAAGAACGGATTCACCTGGGCCCGGACCTCTTTGCAGGGAGAGCCCGTGACCAACATTTGGGACTGGAACCTGGCACGCAATGACCGCACCCTTTTATACGAGTTTTCCACCACCACTGTTTCTCCTCAATGGTATTTAGCCGAACTGGACGGCGAGCAGGTCAGCAACACACGCCGGATCACAAACTTAAATCCCTCGTTTGACCGAAAACCTTCAGGGCGGGTGGAAATCATCCGCTGGACGGGAGCCGACAACGACGTCGTGGAGGGGATCCTTTACTATCCCTTCGGTTATGAGGAGGGCCGCCGGTATCCCCTCATGCTCTCAATTCACGGT
>JAPXNP010000137.1:0-5503 GCA_033811955.1 Acidobacteriota bacterium | reverse complement strand
GGCGTAGAGCTCGTGGATTCGGAGGTGCCCGCCTCCAAACGTGCTGCACGGTTGGTGGGAATAGCCTCCTGATCCCCTATTTGCGAGTCTGGAGGGCCGACCACGGGAGATAGCCGGTGTTGCGCGGCTAGACTATGCAAGTCTGTTCCGGCGCGTCTCAAGTAATCGGTGGTTTGGTTTGGAGTAGGCAAGAGAGGACGTGGGCCGATCAGCGCGGTGCTTTTGCCTGTCACGTAAAAACGGCGACCGGATCGGCAACCCGTCGTAGCGCATGCGCTTGATATGGGCGCAACGTACGCGGTGCGACGTACGGTGTGACGACGAGAGAGAAAGCCTATTCTCCATCTCTGATCAGCAGCCTTCGATTGCGGCCGGATTTCGTCCTGTCTTGCGCCCTCCCTCTGAGAGATTTCCAAAATATTAAAACAGACGTTAACTCGGACGGAGCTCGGTATATTGGCCGACCCGAGCCGAATGCACTGAAAGCCTCGATATCTAAACGTCTTGGTTCCGAGGTCCCGGATGGAACCGATAAGCCTTTCCCGGAGTTGGGGGAACTTTGTACCGTGCACGGCGCCGTATACTCCGTGTGCAGAAAGCGGTAAGCAGCACAGCGACGTCGAGTCCCAGCTGCTTTGTGATGCTGCTCTCTTTCATTGACACGCCGCGCTGGTACAATGCAGGCGCAGGACTGGTGTCCATGGAAGACAAGTTCCGAGTTTTGAGACATGCCGAGCGCTTCGTGGTGAACCGCCAGTACGAGAAGGCGGTCGAGGAGTACCGCAAGATCGTTGAAGCGCACGGTGAAGATCCCGCGGTATTGAACACACTCGGCGACCTGCTCTTGAAGACGCACCGACGTCAAGAAGCTTTGGAGTGCTTCCACCGGGTGGCGGAGATCTTTACGCAAGGGGGGTTTGTCTCTAAGGCTATTGCCATCTATCGGAAGATTGCTCAGTTGGCCCCGGAAGACAAGGAAGTCGTCCAGCGACTTGCTGAACTTTTCACCCGGCGAGGTCTCCGGTTTGAAGCGTTGAAGTACTGGGATCGTCTGGCCACGATGGCGGGGCAAGAAGGAAACAAAGAGCAGAGCATTACCGCCTGCCGTGAGATGGTTTCCCTGGCGCCCGACGAACCCGACAGTCATTTTCGACTTGCCACCGCGCTGGCTCCTTTGGATCCCCGGGAAGCGGCGGCGGAGTATGTGGAAGCGGCCCAGCGTTGGGTGGAAAGGGGGGACTGGGAATCTGCCCGCCGGGCCGCCGACGAGGCCCTTGCTTTGGACGTTAGCGAGGAGGCGCAGCGAATTCTGGAGGAAGCCGAGGCTCATTCGGCGCCACAGACCGGAGAAACGGCCGAGACTACCGAAAAATCGGTCGATGAGGTGGAAGAGTTGCCTTCTTACCGGGAAGAGGCGGAAGGACAACGCGTGGAGCGACCGACAGCCGAAAAGTTCGCAAGCCCGAATTCACGAGAGCAAGGCGAAGTCGACGTTGTGGAGTCTCCGTCCGGTCTCGCCGCAGACGAGATGGAACAGGAGAGTGCGTTCTTTGATCTGGACGACCGCTTGGCTGAGGGGTCCGACGAGGCGGCGGGCAGACCGGAGCCGGAAGTTCCGGCCGAGGAGGTTCCCGCCGGGCGACCGGCCGCTGAGGTACCTTCGGATGATGCTTTGAAAACTCGGCTGGATGAGGTGGATCTCTATATCAAGCTTGAAATGCGGGGCGAGGCCGAGATGCTCCTGCGCGAATTGCTGACGGAGCACCCCCACGACGAACGGGTGCGGATTCGAGTCGAGAGGCTCGGCCTCGGGAGCGAAGCCGAAGTTGTGTCCGGTCCAGGTTCCTCGCAGGCCCTGCAGGAGGAAGTGGACGCCGCTCTTGAAGATGTTTTTTTTGAGGAAGTTCCGGAGGCACTGGACTATCCTGCGGCGGGCGAGGCCGAAGCGGCGCGGGAGAGTCCGAACTCCCTGCTGGACCTGGCGGAAGGATACCTCGAGATCGGATTGCTTGAGGATGCTGCAGTCAAGTACGAAGAAGCCTACCATTCATCCTCCGACGCCGAAGATCCGATGGGTGCTTTGGTTTGCTGTAGTAAGTTGGTGTCGATCTATCTCCGGCTGGGACGTTATGAGAAGGTCGTGGAGTGGGCGGATATCGGCTTAAGCCTTCCCGCCGGCGAAGAAGACCTGCAGCTCCAGTTGGAGTACGACCGATCGAAGGCCCTCGAAGAAATGGGGGAGTTGGAAGAAAGCCTGGCCGGGTACCTTCGGATCCTGCAGGTGAAGGCCGATTTTGAAGACGTAGCGGATAGGGTTCGCCGACTGGAAGAGCGCCTGTCGTGATGCGTGTTCGCCTGGTGTTTGCAATCTATGTCTTGTACTGCATCGAGGTGGGCTTATTCTTGATTGTCTTTCCGTGGATGGAACTGTGGTGGAGAAACCCGGTTCTCGACTGGTTGCCCGGTGTGCGCCCGTGGGTGCTAAGCCCCTGGGTGCGAGGGGCCGTCAGCGGCTTGGGAGTGGCCAATCTCATTGTGGCCGTAGCTGAGATTGCGGAATATGTTCGACGCCGGTGCATTCGCACGTCGGGGGCTGACCCCGCCGATTCGGTACGGAATTACGGATAGACGGGCGGCTCCAGACTTGAGCGTGGAGGAGTACCTGGTGCGTCTCGTCGAGGGTCCGGCACACATTCTGCAGCTGCGCGAAAAGGATTTGTCGGTCGAAGAGCTTCGCCGCTGGGCCCGGGTGGGCCGGAAGATCTGCCAAGACAAGGGGAAGCTGTGGCTGGTGAACGGTGCATGGTGGATCGCGGCCGAGGAGCGGGCGGCTGGAGCCCATCTCCGCTCCGATCAATGGTCGGCGGAACTGATTCGGCGGATCCGAGAGAACGTCGGAGAGGAGTTTATCGTCGGGTGCTCGGTACACAGCCGGGAAGAGGCGAAAGATGCTGAGTCCGCCGGTGCGGATTACGTGTTGCTCGGGCCGGTCCTTCGGCCACTCTCGAAACCGGGCACGCGGAAGCCCTTGGGATGGGAGGTGCTGGAATCGGTGGCTGGGGTGATCGGGATACCGGTTTTTGCCCTGGGCGGGCTTACCCTTGAGCATGAGGCACAGGCGCTGGGTTGCGGAGCCGTTGGGATCGCGGGGATCAGTTGGGCACATGCCGGGCTACCAAGAACGACGAAACAGCTAAGTCCATCCGAGGCTCCACACGAAGCCGGCGGAACACAATCACGAGAGGATGAGATCCCTTGACAGAGTCGCGCAGTCGGTCTTCTGGAGGTCGATTCGCCTCAGATAAGCAAGGCGAGTTCGCTCCTGTGGGCAGGCTCCCTGAGGGTGATGCCGTGCCTCGGTGGCGTTTCGTGGTCTGGATCATCGCGTTGCTGGCGCTCGGTTATGCTTTTTTCTTGGTTCTTGGCGGCGCAGGCTCTCAAACGGTGATCTTCGACCCGGAGCGCTATGAGCCGGGCGTTTTGTCGACTTCGGGGCCTTTCTTCCTCTATTACGAGGACACCGGGACCGGCCGGATCATGGAAGAGGAGGGCCGGCGATTCCTGCGGGTGACGCTGTACGATCCGGAACGCTGGACCGGCTTTGGTTTCAGCCTTTTGGCACCTCTTCGAGGCGATGAAGCCCGTGTGCGTTGGGAGTGGAGAGCCGTTGAGGAGTTTGAGTTCGTCCAGGTCGATGTCCGTGAAGGCGAGGTGGGGCGCCCGCAAGGGGACTATTACGAGGTGTTTTCCTTGCTGACGAGTCCCCCCGCCACCCGTTGGGCGGCTGGGGAGGCTGCCCTTGCCGAGATCCCGCCGAACCCGAACTACCAACCCCCCACGGGGGAAAAGAACGGTCGGCTGGAGTTGGAAAAGATGCAGGGGATCGCGTTCACGTTTTCTCCCGGAGAGCGGGTGGTCCTTGATGTAGGCCGGGTGGAGGTAGTCGCATCCGGCTATTCGGGAGCGGCACTGGTTCTCTTGTTTTCAGCGGCCTTGTTTCTCTTGACGGCCGATGTAATCCCGAGGTTCCGGTACTTCCGTGAGCTTTGCAACCGAGTCGAATCCGAGAGTGAGGTATTGCGCAGTGTTTTCTCCTTGAGCCTCGAAAGTCTCGCTGTGTTGGGAACTATCGCCTGCGGATTGGTATGGATGCGCGAGGGGGCCCTTTCGTGGCCTCCGGTCGCTTTGCTGCTGGGTTTCCTAGGACTTTTCTGGCTTGACGCGGTGACGGAACTGTGGCGTAAGTGGGCGCTGCCGTATTCCTTTCGCTACATTCTTTTGCTGGGCGCGGGATGGTTGGGGGGAGTCCGCCTCCCGGCGGCTGCTTGGCTCCTTCTACTGTTCCTGTCTATGGTTCCCGCTTTGCGGCGGCGGAGCGTCGGTCTGGCTGCAGTTCTTACGTTGGCGGCGGCCGGTTTTCTCGCCTTCGACCTGGCGTGGATTCACCCGGGAAGGTTATCGCCGGAAGCGTGGCAGGCGGCCGCACTTGGTCTTGGTGTCAGCTTCGGTCTGGCTTGGCTTGGAATTGCTTTTTTTCGGGGAGTATTGCAGCAGGAGCAGATCCGGCGGGAGCTGGAGCGCCGGCAGGCGCTTTCGGAGGCGCTGTTCCAGTCGGTTGACGAAGGAGTCGTGGTCGTTCGTCTGGATGATTTTCGGATTGCCCGTACCAACCACGAGGCGGCGACGCTGCTTGGAAGAAGCCCCGACAAGTTGGTGGGGGAAGAGATCGCGCGGGTTCTGAGCTGGCCGGAACTGGGCGACGCTTCTTCCTGGGATACGTCTTCTCCGATTGTTCGAGAGATTGAGGTGTCGCGGTCGTGCGACGGGAAGCCGGCCCACCTGGAGGCTCTCGTTCAACGTTTTTCTTACGGAGGAGAGACGTTCGGGGTAATCCTGCTGCGGGACGTAGAGGAGCGCCGTCAGGTGGAGGAACGCATCCGCCATGCCGTCAAGAGCGAAGCGATCGGACGGCTGGCGGGGGGAGTGGCGCACGACTTCAACAACCTCCTTACCGTCATCAACGGAAACGCCGAGTTGCTGTTGGAGGATTTGGAACCCGGGTCGGTTCCCGCCCAAAGAGCGCGTGAGATTTACCGGGCCGGCCAAAAGGCGGCTCAGCTGGTTTCGCAGCTGCTTTCGTATAGTCGCCGGCAATTCCTACGGACCACCGTTTTGGATCCCGCCGATGTGCTTAACGGCATTCGGAAGATGCTGGAGCGGGTCCTGGGCAAGGACGTGAACCTGTGCGTCGAGACCCTGGGAGAAGTTCCGGCGGTGAAAGCCGATCGACGCCAGCTAGAGCAAGTATTTCTCAATCTTGCAGAAAACGCCCGGGACGCCATGCCCGAAGGCGGTGTGTTTACGATCGTTTTTTCGCAAGTGGAGATCTCGCGGACGGAGGCGGAGCAGTTCGAAGGTCTCACCCCCGGGCGGTTCTTGGAAATTAAGGTTTCCGACACGGGAACCGGAGTGCCTGAGGGGCTCGGTGACCGCATCTTTGACC
>JAPXNP010000136.1:0-5514 GCA_033811955.1 Acidobacteriota bacterium | reverse complement strand
AATTGTCCTTGAGCCTGCAGTGGTTGTCCGATCCGCTGCAGAAGCAGCCCGGAAAGAAACCAAGCTCGAGGGTTGTCCGGATCCTTGGACAATAGGTGCTCCATCTCGGCGAGGGCGTCTTGGTATTGTCCGGCCCGGGCGAGCTCCTGGATGTGCCGCCACGGCGGTTCCTGCTCCTGGCTCACCGTTGTCAAGGAAGCCGGGACGGACAGCGTGAGGGCAACGGCCGTCAGCACAAAAGCGGTCACCTCGACGATTATAGTTGAGACGGACCCGGTCGCGTCCCCAAAAGCGCTGAAAGAGTTCCGAACCCCGGGCATATTCGCCGCTCTTTCTTGACTGGGATTCGGGGGGGAAGGGCTTCGGGTTCAAGGGATTGACCTCGGGACTTGCCGGGCCTCGCGCCCACACCCGGTTCGCTAGTGCTAAAGAGCGCTGACGCAGTGCGCCGTACGAAGAGCGGGGCTCGGTGCGCGTCATGTCGAAAATGAAGGAGTCTCAAATGTCCCAGTTGGCACCGGAGGCATGCTTCTAATCGCACTTCCGTAATCCGCAACACAATATCTTGCAGGATGGTTGACCGACGAAGCCTCTTTGAAACGCCTCAAGATTCCTGTGACCGTCCTCTAGAGGTGGCACAGTTGTATTCGTTCGGTCCCTTCAACTACAACCTTGGGCGGCCTATCCGAGTGCGCGGTTCACACCCGGTGCTTTCAAGGCTGAAAGTGTTCTTTGAGGTCCGGCCGACCCCGGCCGGTGGTCGGCGACGCGGTCTCGCCCCGGGGGTTCGGAGGCCGGCGTGCCTTTAGTTGAGCCGTCCGGCTCATTGTTAGAAGCAATCAGAACTGCGGCGATGGAGCTCATGCATATGCTGCCGGGGGCCGGTTTGCTTCTGCCGTGGCGGCTCGGCGGTGGAACTCGTAAGGTTGAAAACGGGAGAGGGTGGCCGAAGGTCCGAGATCGAAAGTCCAACGTCGAAAGTTCGAACGCAACCGTTAGCTACCCTGACTACCGGGCCGCAACCGCGCAACCACCAATTCCCTGAAACCTTCAATCTAAGAACCCCTATCGGTACGCCGCACCCCCGTACCCGGCACATAAGGAAAAGGGGCCGCCTCCTCCGCGGAGGCGACCCCTTAATATGTGCACCGGGCTGGACGACGATCAGAAGTCGTACCGTAGACCGAATTGCATGACCCTTGGAATGCCCTGGATTTCGTTGATGTAACCAAAGGACGGAGCCGGCGTCCCAAGGTAGGGATCCGGAGCCAAACCCCAGATGTCACGGGCGTCGCTCGGCGGTCCCAGCCGCTGTGTGTTGGTGGCGTTGAAGACTTCCCAGCGGAAGGTTAATCGGTGGTCCTCACTGTAGGGCATTCGAAAGCTCTTGTAGAGGCCGAAATCGATCTGGACAAAGCCCTCCATGCGCAACACGTTCCGATCTCCGGTCTCGCCCGCCTTCGCATCCCGGTAGCTGTTGTACGCATACTTCGCGTCTTCCCAGTAATTGGGGTGGTCTCCGCTCTTGTGCGGATCCGCTTTCGGATCGCGGATTCGGGTCCCCCAACTGGGAGTCTGCCAGTTTGTGGCCCACCGACTGGCTTCATAAGGGCTGGCCATGGGCAGCCCCGTATTCCAACGGAACACCCCGTTAAACGACCATCCTCCCAAGAGAGCGTCGGTAAAGCCGGACCAGTCGGCTCCATAGCTCCGACCTTTGCCGAAGGGGAGCTTCCACAACCAGTTGGCGTTGATGATGTGTTGGATGTCGAAGTCCGACACGGAATACATGTCGTCGGGCCACAAGGGATTCAGAATAAACGCCGAAGAAGAATAGGAGTAATCCGTCTGCAAGCCGGAGGCGTTGTCCATCGACTTGCTCCAGGTGTAGTTCAGATCCAGGCTGAGTGAATCCCGAAACCGCTCGCGCACGGTGAATGTGAACGCGTGATAGTCCGACCGGGCGATCGTGCTCCAGACGGAGAGGGCGGCGTACTGCGGGTGGAAGAACATGTTGGGCACGTTACCCGCGTCATCCAACTCGGACTGGAGAAACGTCCAGTCGAGCATGTCCCAGCCGTCCCGGGAAACGAAGGCGAAGATATTCTGAGTGGACGACAGACTCGGATCCCACGACCACCACCAGTTGGAAGGAACATCGGGAAACAGGTTCTCGAAGAACGGAATGTTGGGTACTTGGTCGATAGGGGTGTTCTTCTGGCGATGATCGTACAGCGCGGCTGCGGCCGTGTACCAATCGATCCCCGATTGCGGGTCGACGAAGTTGTTCAAGTGAGCGACGTCGCGCGTAGCCATGAGATCCCTTGCCTTGCGGCCGATGTAAGAAGCTTCGACGAACAGACCTCTCGGCAGCTCGCGACCGATGGAGAGGTTCCAGTTGTAATTGATCGGCGTCGTAATCGTGTCGTCCATCGACTGCTCGATTCGCTGACTCTCGTCCATCGGCGTCATCATGGGGAACGAGATGCTGGGCTGGATGTCCATGTAAGGCAACGAGCGCATATCTTGGTCCCATCCTGTGAAGAGGGGGCCGAGACGTGACGTGACGTCGAAAGTGTTGGCCGAAATGGTGTCGGAAAGCACGAACCCCAGTGTCGAGTTCAGGTCCCAGGAAACCGCCATGGCGCTTCCCACGCGGTCATACATGATCGCGAAGCCGCCTCGGATGACCGAATCGCCTTTATTCCCGAACAACGTGTGCAGCAGACCGTCTTCGAAATCCGGGGAATAGGCGAAGGAGACGCGGGGCGAAATATTGTTCCAGTCCGTCTTGTAGTAACCGTCGCGGTCGTAATACGGGCCGGCCAAGTCGATGATGATCGGCTCGTTATAGGGCACACCCTGAGCCGCACTGGCTTTGCGCATATCAAAGAATCGGCCGAGACTCGGGTCCGGCTTTACCTGAAATCCACTCGTCTCGTAGACAGGTGTGTTGACTCCCCAGCGCATTCCGAGGTTCAAGGTTAGCTGGTCGTTCACCTGCCAGGTGTCCTCGAAATAGAACTCATACTCCTCCGTGGCAAAGGTCCGTAGGGTCGGCGTTCCCGACGGGAGAAGGCTCAGGTCGGCCCCGTAGGTCCCGTTGGCGTTGTACTGCGTATACCGTCCCAACAGCGAAGTGAAGGCGCTTCGAATCGGATCCATCAGTCCGGGTTCGTAATCGTCGATTACGTCCAGCACTGCACCCGAGGCGGCATAGAACGATGGGTTCATGACGCCGAGGTCATAAGCCAAAGCGTAGGTTCCGCGTTCGTTGTCAATCAAGCGGATGTTGGTTCCGAACTGGAACGTGTGGTTTCCTACGATCCACGACGTATCGTTGGTGAAATTGTGGAGCGGAGTGGTTCGGGACAGAGTCCGACTGAAATCGCGGGGCTCAAATACAAAGCGGAAGATGATGGCGTTTTGGTCGGAATCCCCTCTGTTCGTGAAGGCCTGTCGCGTCATCCCATAGCGGAAGGTGTTGATGAGCGTGGGTCGTATGGTCCAGGTGTGGCCGACCGCGACGCCGAATGGGTGGGTCCAATACTCAGGCGTAGGTGTGTCGGGGAACCATCTTGTATTGGACTCGTGATCCCACTGGTAGTTCGCCCGTACGAACAAAGAGTGCTTGTCGTTCGGCACGATATCCAGACGGGCGATATACGTATTCCAGTCCAAGGGAAGCGGCGAATTGAATCGATAACCGCTTGTGTTCAACTGGTCCCCGGCGCCGTGGTCATTCGCGGGATAAAGAGCCGCCGCTTCTCCGAGGGCGCGGGCGGCCAAAGGATTGACGCCGCCTGTGGCGGGAAACAGGGCCGCAATCTCGTCAGGCCCCAGTTCCACCAACTGCCCGGCGCCGTCCCGGTAGCGCATTTTCCCCTCGCCCATGTGGGGCAACGGTACGGTTCGCAGAACGGTGTCCTGCTTCCGGTCCTTGCGGCCTTCGTAATTGAAGAAGAAAAAGAACTTGTCTCTCTTGATAGGCCCACCGATGCTGCCACCATAAAGGTTCCGGATCAAGTTGGGCCGATCCAGTCCGATACGGTTGTTAAAGAAATCGTTCGCCGCGGTCACGGTGTTTCGGTGGTACTCGTACAAGGATCCATGGAATTCGTTGGTGCCGCTTTTGGTGACAAGGGAAACCTGCGCACCCGATGAACGCCCCTGTGAGGAGGTCGGACTGGAAGTGGTGACCCGGAATTCCTGTACGGAGTCGGGCGTCACCCGCAAGACCGACTGAAACGCAGTGCCCTGCTGCTGCTCGTTGACGTCCACGCCGTCCAGGGTCAGGTTGGACTGATCCGAGCGAGCCCCGGACACATAGCCGTCCTCGGTCACCCCGGGCTGCAAGCTCAGCAGCTGGTAGACGTTACGTTGGTTCAGAGGTAGCTCGATAACCTGCTCGGTATTGAAGGCGTTTCCGATGGTGGCGTCGATCTGGTTCATCAGCCGCTCCGCCGTACTGGAAACGGTCACGATTTCAGAGACTTCTCCCAGTTCCAGTCGCAAGGTAAGGTTTGTCGGCGTGTCGACGAGAAGTCGGAGGTTCCTTTGTTCCAGTGTCTTAAAACCGGGCAGCTCAACCCGAACCGTGTAGAGGCCGGGCGGCAGCTGAAGAAAGCGGAACCGACCCTCGTCGTCGGTCACGAGTGTCCGTTCGCTGCCGGTGGCCTCGTTGATCAACGTGACGTCGGCGCCCGGCACCACCGCTCCGGCGGGATCCATGACCACTCCCGAGAGTTCCGTGGTTTGGGCCCAAAGACCGGTGGACAGCAACATCGCCAAACCGGCCAAGAGCCCCAGGTGAAGCCATCGAATCGCAATGCTTCTACTCATGGTTTTTTCTCCCCACATTGACCACAGGGTCAGTTGTCTTGTCTGCCCTGCGGCACCTTGTGTTTTGTTCCGCTGGGAAGGAACCGGCAAACTGACGTCCCCCTGGATCCGACATGACTCCTTCCCCGGTCGATCATGCCATTCTTCGTAAGTCCCCCCTACCTTGGGCCGGCGATGGAAAAGAATACAACATTCACTGATCTGAGTGAACTAGCAAATGATCAGTCAAGGTTACAAACTGTAAACACGATCTGTGCCGAACCTAAGTTGGTATCGGTAAGGCCGTGATTTTACTGCTTTGTGCCCATAGGACCTCGACCAGAGAACCGGACGTCCTGCATCAAATCCAATCAATTGGATTTGTTCATTCAACAAATTGAACCTCCCCAAAAGTAGGCCGGAAAGCATGTCGACGCGCGGAGAGCTGCGTAGCCTGTAGGGAGAACCGGCTACAGCGTGCAGGGTACGGGGTTTTCCGTGCCGCGTGGTGAGGGTCTCGTCCGCGAGAGGGGCGGGAAACCGGGCCGGGTGATGTAAACCGGGCGGTTGTTGCCGGATGGAGCGCCGAAGGCGCGGTACCATCCGAGAGCCCAGGGCAAGGCCGCGTCAGCGGCCGCCGCCCTGGGTGAGAGTGGGTCTCTGACGAACGCTCCGAACCCTGCAGGGGTGGTT
>JAPXNP010000135.1:0-5523 GCA_033811955.1 Acidobacteriota bacterium | reverse complement strand
ATCCCATAGTAGGCAAACCGTTCTAAGACCTCGATCAGGTTGGCTACCCAAAAGACGGGAGGAAACGGTGATCTGTGCTCCATCGGCGCGCTCTCCTTTAGGATGGGCTGAACTGAACTGAACTGAACCACCGATTCTTACCACGTGCCTCTGGAAGTGACAATGCGAGAATAGACGTTGCAGAATAGCTTGCCCACACGCGGCGAACTGGATTCGAAGGCCCGGATGTTAGCTCGGGAGGGTGGGAGCAGATGCGCTGGCGGATTTCGGTAGCCCAGATCAATCCGAAAAGTGGCGACCTGGAAGGGAACGGCCGCATGATTCTCCAGGGGATCGAGCAGGCGCGTCAGGAGGGAGCGCACTTGGTGGTTTTTCCCGAAATGTCCTTGCCGGGTTACTGTCTGGACGAGAAGTTGCTCCTGAACCGAGAGTTCCTACGGCAAAATCGGGAGATTCTGTGGCGGCGAATTCGTCCTGCCTGTGGGGAGACGGCGGCGGTCGTGGGCTTTGTGGACATGGAGGAGAACCAGAGAGGGCCGGACGGCTTCCCCATCCGTTTCAATGCGGCGGCGGTGCTCCATCGAGGCGAGGTGGTGGATGTAGTGCACAAACGCTTGTTGCCTGGCTACCGCTACTTCGACGACAAGCGGAACTTTACTCCGGGCCGCCGGGTTGAGCCGGTCGAGCTGCGGTGGGGGACCGACCGAATGCGATTGGGAGTTCTTATTTGCGAGGATCTCTGGGACGATGCTTACGAGCTGAAACCCGGGGAGATCCTGCGGGAAAAGGGCGCCGAATTACTGGTAGCCGTCAGTGCGAGTCCCTTCGTGGCTTCAAGTCCTGGAGAACGCGACGGCAAGCGTTTTGTGCGCGAGGCGCTGGTTGTCGGCAAAATCCGGCGACTGGACGTTCCGATCGTGTCGGTGAATACCGTCGGGGTCGGCGACAACGGGAAGAACATCATTCCGTTTGACGGCCTTAGTACGGTGCACGATCGGAGGGGGCGGCTGATCCTCCAGCTTCCGGCTTTCGCTGTGGGCCAAGCCATGGTGGAGCTCGAGAACGGCTGCGGAGCCGGGGTCCCGGAGCACCCTTTCGACCGGGAGGGTGAAATATTCGACGCCCTGGTCATGGGAGTTCGGGACTATTACGACAAGGTCGGGATTTTTCAAGGGGTTCTCGAGTCGATCTCCGGAGGAATCGATTCCGCCTTGGGAACTGCAATCGCTTACGCCGCCGTGGGGTCGGAACGTCTGCATCTCTACAACCTGCCGTCGCGATTTAATTCGCCGGAAACCCAAGCCGCGGCCCGCCGGTTGGCGTGCAACCTTGGGGTGCCGTTGCGGGTTATGCCGATCCAAGGGATTGTCGATCGGATCGTCGAAGACTTCGAGCGCCATTTACACCCCATTGATTCGTCGCTGACCTTGGAGAACATCCAGGCCCGGGTGCGCGGCCTCATCCTGATGGCGGAGTCTAACGACCGTCGAGCTCTGTTGTTGACCAACGGCAACGAGACCGAGTTGGCTCTCGGTTACGCGACGCTGTATGGGGATATGGTGGGAGGGTTGGCGGTCATCGGCGACCTGTCGAAGCCCGACGTGTACCGGGTGGCCCGTTACGTAAACCGGCGGTGGGGACGGGAGGTGATTCCGAAGGAGATCTTCGAGTTGCCGCCTTCGGCGGAGCTGAAGGAGAGCCAGCGGGATCCTTTCGATTACGACGTGGTGGGTCCGATGGTCAGCGACTTTGTTGAGCGGGGCGTCGGGCCTCGAGAGTTGGTCGAACAATTTCGACGACGGGAGCTTCCGGAGAATCGGTACAACCGGGTCGTGTATGAGCAATACGACCCGGAGAGCTTTCTCGAACTGGCGTATCGGTTGTTTCGGACGATGAACCGTGCGGTGTACAAGCGAATGCAAGCGGCGCCGATCATTGTCGTTTCGGAGCGGTCGTTCGGCTTCGATCTGCGGGAAACCATCATCAACGGCTGGGGGGGCTGAGTTCAGCGGAGTGCGGACAAGATTTGGAGAAACCCGCTTGTTGAAGCCGATGCGGAGGCGTGGTGAAACGGCGGGAGGACATCGGTCGCTCGGACGAGCGATTTGGCTGTATTCGCCAAGCTTATGAAGGTCCTGCCGCCGCTTTCCCGTCCGGTAGGCTCATAACCGGCTGCTGCGACGGGCTACTCCCGCTGCGCCGACGAAGGCGGTGAAAGTACGCCGGGCAACCTGAGTCGAAGGACTGCGATTACGGATCTCGACACTCGCTTCCTTCCTCCGGCGTCGAATCGGGCCGTCTGTTGAGGCTTGCCGTGTCTGAAAGTTGGTAAGCCAAACGATCAGAAGAACTTTGGGTATCAATACCCAATCGTTGACCTTGTTGGCGCAAGATCTGCGAAGCGACCTGGTTTGGATTGTAACCGGACGGCAGGCGAACCAAGGGTTTGCCGTAACGCTCACAATATTGGGCGATCTCACCGTAACTGTGACTGGACCACCGAACGGCCAACAATACGAGGGCCACGTCGGGGCGAGACACATAAGGTTCGAATTGGGTGACCGAGGTGTGCTCCGAAGTTTCCATCCAAATGAGCTCGCTCAGCTTGAAAGCCGTCTGCAGCGCTTCGTGACTGTGCGGTCTTCGGCACCCCCCGATCAGGACGACCGCCCGATCTCGTAGAGCCTCCGCCACTCGGTCGACCACTTCCGTGTCCCTGGTGCTCTGCCTTCCATTCTTGCGTTGCTCTTCCAGTTGAGCCTGGTCTGCCAGAAAACGGTCGATTTCTTGAAGCACCGTCTCGAAACCGGGAGAACCAGCGGTGCGTTCCGGGAGCGTATCTAAACAAGGAAGAAGGAGGTCACGCAGTTGGGGGTCACTGGGCGGCACGCCCGTGGCCGTTAGCTCCTCAACTGCCTGCATGAGAATGGTGGGATCATTGTCGGAGCCGGCTCCCTTGCTCAGCAATGCGCATTTGTGGCGGATCTTTCCCCAAAGTTTCCGTCTCCGCCTCTGCAAATCGGTTTGTTCTGCGAACTGAGCATAGAGCTCCTCGATCCTCCGGCGCAAGTCAGCCCAGTTCGCTGGATTCGCAGGATCTTCCTTGCGCATATGGCGGGGGAGATAGATTCTTTCTTCTTGCGTCAACCTGCGCAGCCACTGAAATACAGCGAGTTGGTCGTTTTCCTCTCCCACCTCCAGCACTTCTACCTGAGCCCGAAGGGCGGACTGAGCTTCCGCCAGTACCTCCAGGGAGCGGTATTTCAGTTCGGCCGGAGCCTCGAGGGTACTGCTCAGTTCCAGGGCCAACTGGAACGCCTTGGCAGTATTCGTAAAGCAGTGGGCGAGTACCTCAAACACTTCGGGAGCCGCCGCAGGGGCCTTGGAAGGGTGAACCATCCATAGGTAGCAGTCCGGCAGCGCTTTTGCCCGGTTGATAGCCGAGTGGACGAGGGGAGCAATTTCCGTCGCGAAGTCGCTGCCTAGCAGCAGCATGCGTTCTCGCTCGCCGGCCAAATGGGAAGCCTCGGCTTTGAGAAGCAAACGGTTTAAGACGGTCCCCGGTTGGGAGCCCTCATCAGGAGAAATGACCGATGTGGGAGCCTCGGTGACGGGTGTTCGGTGTCCCTCGATCCAAGCCCGGCGCAGTTTCTCCGCGGCCAAGTCCGCGGGGAGCAAGGATTTTGCAGAAGGTTCCGGGGAAGAAGTGCGGGCGGGAGCGAGAACCGCGTCCACTCGGGGCCAGCGATGTTCCACCCACAGATCCCGGATGACGCCCACGCAAATATGCGGACTTGCGGGATTACCCGTCGAAATCCGGTCTCGAAGAGAGCCGAAGAGCTGCTCGGGGACGAAGAAGACGGCTTGAGCGTTCCAGGTGTTCGCGATGTATTGAGCAGAGCGTAGGTTCTCGAACCATTCCTCGTTCCAGGCTTTGAAAAGGGAGCCTGCCACCTCGGCAAAGCTCGCCGGATCTGGGTCAAGCATGATCTTTACGTATCGGAAGAGTCGTTGGCCGGGATCCAGAACGATCAAATCGGGGTCCGGGCACTCAGCACTCCCTCCGTGATATTCGAGGGGGAGGAGAAAGTTGCGACGTGCCGCAAAGTACCGGATTAGGAGCAGGGTTTCGACCTTCATTCAATTACCTGATGCCGGTTTCGGCTTGGGCGCCTACAATTGCTCTGGGAGGCATGAACCTGCAAGATCAGTCACGCCCGACGGCCTTCCAGCGAGACGCTGGGACGGGAGGCACAAGCCCTTCCCGACAGCGACTCTCGTACTAAAAACTTAACGGGTGGCGGTAACCTATCCCATTGTAAATCACGATGCGGTGAAGACGTAAGCGACAGCCGGTACCTGCCGCCCCACTTTCCTGAGACGTGGGGAGAAAGCACGAGTTCGTTTCCCGAAGAAATGTGAAAGCCGGCCGACGAGCCGTGGACCGGGGCGTTACTGCTCAAAGGAATGGGAAGGAGAGCGCCTTTCGAGCGGGATCAAGCTCGGACCAAGTTACGAGGAGAAGAGAGAAACCGCAACCAACGTACACGTTCGCCCTGGATAGGGGCTTCGTGAAAGCGGAGGAAGGTGTGGACGGGCTTGCAGCCCTCGTTCTTACGCTCCGTGCAATTCCCCGCCCCGCTGAGTGGCCGGCGGGGAAAAATTCGGGAGGCCGGTTGGGCGCAAATTGAAGGCTGTGATGAACGTGTCGGGACCGACGCCGGAGTGCGAGCCGTGCGATTGTCGTCGTTATGGGGAGGTGAGGGCCGTCTCTAAGCTGCAGAAGGGGTCGGAAAACCTCCCCGCGGATGTAGAAACTAATAGATCAGCAACGGATAAACTCCGAGCACTTCGCCGCAATGATCGCACTTGACTGTTTCAGCGATCTCTGCGAAGCGGGGAATGGTACGCCAAGAAGCCAGGCGATCCTCGGAAGACAAGCCGTCAAGAGCCGGCGGTGGTTCAGGGTGCCGGCGTACTTGCAGCACGCGAAGGCGGTAGACCGCGGAGTGGTCACACTTGTGGCAAACAAGCCAGCGGAAAACGACGGCGTGTTCCACCGACCGAAGATCATCCTCGGCCATGATGGATCCAGGCTCGGCGGAAAACAGGTTTGGATCGAGCATGTCTTCCTATTCTATCGGAGTTAATTGCGGTGAAACGGGAGCCGACTGGGATTCGAAAAGGAGCAAAGCCGGCGCTTGCTTGGGCGAAACTGGGGCGGAGCGTGGAAGGCGACGTCTAGGTGGAGATATAAGTCCAGCTTTATCAGTGACTTACGCGAGTTCTTAAGAAGGGCTTGCATTGCTCGAGAAAAATCCGTAACATAAGGCTTCCCCGGGCTTCGGAGCGAAGCTCGGGTCCACGCCGAGGGGTGTGGGAGGTCTTTGACAACCGGGTGGAGACGGGTGCCCTGAGAAAGGGTGAAGGGGCCGGGATTGGATAGAAGGCAGATGGCTGAGAGTTTGATCCTGGCTCAGAATCAACGCTGGCGGCGTGCCTAACACATGCAAGTCGGACGTG